>NZ_CAUUWA010000023.1 GCF_963548695.1 uncultured Fretibacterium sp. | reverse complement strand
AAAGTAGCTTACCATAATGGCCGCTCTTTCATGTAACTTATTCTACGAGGAGGCTTTACAGATTGATCCAGATTGTTCTGGCGGATGACCATAAGCTGTTTCGCGATGGTCTGCGCAAAATTCTGGAGCTGGATCCGGAGATCAAGGTCGTCGGGGAAGCGTCAAACGGAGAGGAAGCGCTCCAGCTACTTCAGGAACGCAGCCCCGACATCATTCTCTTCGACATCAACATGCCCCGGATGGATGGGATACAGTTGGCCCGCGAGATCAACAGCCGCAAACTGAAGGTAGGCACTATCGCCGTCAGTGCCTACGACGATGAGGATTGTCTAGCGACGCTGTCAGCTGAGGGCGTCATGGGGTTTGTCCTCAAGTCCTCCGGCAGGACGGAGCTGATTGCGGCGATACGCGCCGCCTATCAGCACGAACCCTACGTCGATCCCAGGGTTGCGGGCAAGCTGATGACCAGTTTCGCCAAGCGCAAGAACGAGAACGACCTTCTGGGAGAGCTCTCGCCCAGGGAGAAGGTAGTCCTCTATTGGCTGGCCCAGGGCTACAGCAATATCGAGGTGGCCGAAAAGACCGTGCTGTCCGAGAAGACGGTCAAGAATCACGTCAGCCACATGCTGAAGAAGCTGGAGCTCAGGGACCGCACTCAGGCCGCTATTCTTGCTTGGAAGGTCGGGTTCGCCCAAATGAGCCCCGAGGCCATGAGATATCTCGTCGGTGAGGAGCCCCAGCCGGACCAGTGAAAGATTTTCACAATCACATAAACGTAAGCTTTTCAATGAGGGGAGGTTTCGGCACGCACTCCCTCGCCCTTCGGATGCAGTGGGCAAAGGGACGGAAAACAATTCCGAAAGGCCTCCTGGACCAGGCTTTGGGCGACCTTCTCGAATTCCCGATAGGCCTCCAGAAGGGCCTTTCCCTCGGTGGTGAGGGAGGAACTGCCTCCGTTCCTGCCGCCCTGTCGGCGCAGAATCAGGGGAGTACCCCATTCCTCCTCCATATTGCGAAGGATCTTCCAACCCTTGCTGTAGGACATGCCCATCCGCTGACAAGCCAGACGCACGGATTGCTCCTCCTCAATGAGGGAGAGCAACTCGGAGGCGCCCGGACCGAAAAAGGGTTTCTTTCTGACCAGGCGGAGCCGCAATTCAGGGAAGACCGAGGCCTGAGGGGGCTCAAACGCCCCTTGGAACGGGAGCGCCGCCCCCTCGTCTTCGACCTCCAGGGCTGTGCAGGGAAGGCCGCTGCAATTCAAAATTTCGTCCAACCCTAAATTTTCCTCGTCCTTGTTTTTCTTCAAGATCTGGGGAATTAGGCTGGAAAAAAGCCGGATAGGGTAGCCCTCTCTGTCGCCGAATACCGGTCTGAGCAAAGGAGCCTCGGGCTTGAGGAGCGCAATGACGGTCTCCGGGGAGAAAAAAGGATAGTCCAGAGTGGAGACAAGGATACGGCTGCATTTATCTTGAAGGTAGACGAGTCCTGTTCTGAGAAGCGTGGAAACGGCAGCGCCGGAATCCGGAGCGATGCAGAGGGCGCTCATGCGAGTCACATGTTTTTTCAGCGCCTCCAGGCAGTCCGGAGGCGTAACCAGAACGATGAGGTCTGTCCCGGCCCGAATCAACGTCCTCACCATACGATGTATGGGCGACGGTCGACCGCCATGTCCCCAGGCCGGCCCACTTGGAAATTCCGACCTCTCCACAATCAGCAACGCTCCGGTTCTCATCCTCTTTTCCTCTCCATCTTCCGTAAGAAGCCGTCAATCCTTTTTCAGGACATTCGTTTTTGGAATGATAGAGCAAAAAAAGGGGCCCGTCAATTTTGCAGACGGCTTTCGTGCATCCTTTCATTGAGCAGCCTGTCATTGCGAGTGGAAGATTCGCGCCTGCGCCTAATTTCAGAGAAGCGTTGGAGACATTCACATAAGCGTTCCGCATCTTTTTTGCGCAGAAACGCGATCCTTCGTCTAGAGCGGCGCTTCCCTCAAGTTTTGTTGCTAAGGCAATGGATTCTCCCTGGGGGTTGCTGTATCCTCTCGTCGTCCGCAAGAATGGACGGTGCTTTTGCAAAGAGGGGGAGAAGGCGAAAATGATTCGTAAGATCATCAAAATCGACGAGGACAGGTGCAACGGCTGCGGGCTCTGTGCCGACGCCTGTCACGAGAGCGCCATCACCATTGTAGACGGCAAGGCCAGGCTGATTCGGGACGATTACTGCGACGGCTTGGGTAATTGTCTGCCGGCCTGTCCGACCGAGGCAATATCCTTCGAGGAGCGCGAGGCGGCGCCCTACAACGATGTCGCGGTCAAGGCCCGACAGGAAGAGCTGCGCCGTGAGGCGGCCCATAGAGAGGATAAAAAAGGCGGGATTCCGGAGCTGTTCAAGATGCCCATCGGAGGCTGTCCCGGCAGCCGGATGAGGGATATCCTGCGGGACAGGGGGAGCAGGGAGGAGAAGAAGCCCGAGGAAGAGGAGAACGGGCCCATCGCTTCCGTGGGCAGCGAGCTGGCGCAGTGGCCGGTCCAGATCAAGCTCATCCCGGTCAACGCTCCCTGTTTTGCGGGCGCCCACCTTTTGATCGCCGCGGACTGCACGGCATTTGCATGCGGCGATTTCCATCGCCGCTTCATGAGGAAGCGCGTGACCCTGATCGGATGCCCGAAGCTGGACGAGGGGGATTATGCCGAGAAGCTCACGGAGATATTGAGGCAAAACGACGTCAAGAGCGTGATGGTTGTGCGTATGGAGGTGCCCTGCTGCGGCGGGATCGAAAATGCCGTCAAGCGGGCACTGGCTGCCAGCGGAAAGACGATCCCCTGGCGTGTCTTGGTGGTTACCGTTGATGGGCGGGTCCTCGAGGAACAGGAGTGAGTCCGAGAGCCCTTTGCCCTCGGCCTTGCGCGGGTCCGCCGCCGGTGGTAAGATACCTTCCGGCCCTGAACTCGGTTCGACGTTCCGGATCGACGCGTTCCTGGTTCCGCGGCAATCTCAGAGACAGAGGTGAAGAGGGATGATCCAGAAGGAAAAGAAACAGGCCGTCATGGCGGAGTATCGGACCCACGAGTCGGACACGGGGTCCCCCGAGGTGCAGGTCGCGGTCCTGACCGAGCGGGTGCGCGAGCTGACGGAGCATTTGAAAATCCACAAGAAGGACTTTCACTCCCGCAGGGGGCTTCTCAAGATGGTCGGTCGCCGCCGCAAGCTGTTGCAATACCTGAAGGACAAGGACTTCAACCGTTATCGCTCCCTGATCGAGCGGCTCGGTCTGCGCCATTAGTTTCCGCCTGGAGGTGTACCGTTCATGAAAAAGGAAATCCATCCCGAATATCAGGAGTGCCGGGTAACCTGCGCCTGTGGCAACTCCTTCACGACCCGTTCTACCCAGAAGGAGATTCGGGTCGGCGTCTGCTCCCAATGCCACCCCTTCTACTCGGGCAAACGGGGCCGCGTCCTCTCGGAGGCCGGGCGGCTGGAGAAGTTCCAGAAAAAATACGCCGGGGTCAATTACGGCCAGAAGACGGAAGTGTAAAAGGGGCCTCGAGCCCCTTTTGCGTTATCTGTAGCGTTTGGCGCATCCGGCTCCGGTTCGGGGGTGACGGACAATGTCGTGTACGGTGATTCTTCTGGCGTCCACGCCCAATCCAGACGAGCTCGTGGCCGCCGCCGCCAGGATCTGCTACAGGGACGTCACGGCCGCCGATCTCCTGCGGAGGGAGGAGGAGTCCCTCTCGGAGGAGCTGTTGGATCATATCTGGAGAAGCGGCCACCACTCCCCCTTCGAGCACGCCGTCTTCACCTTCGCGGTGGACGGACTGAGCCGTGTCGCGTCGCATCAGCTGGTGCGGCACCGCATGGCCAGCTTCAGCCAGCAGAGCCAGCGTTACGTCCGCATGGCTGCTCCGGACGTCGTCACCCCTCCCTCGGTGGCGGCCCATCCCGAGGCGGCGGCGATTTTCGACCAGCAGGCCCGTGCCGCCCACGAGGCTTACGGAGAGCTCCTGTCCTTGGGCATCCCCGCCGAGGACGCCCGCTTCATCCTTCCCCACGGCTGGGGCACCCGGCTGGTCCTGACGATGAACGCGCGAGAGCTGCACCACTTCTTCCGCCTCCGGCTCTGCCGAAGGGCCCAGTGGGAGATACGGGAGATGGCCCGCCTTATGCTGGCCGAGTGCCGCGCCGTCGCGCCGGTCATCTTCCGCAGGGCCGGCCCGTCGTGCCTCTTCGGTCCCTGCACCGAGGCGCGGCCCTGCGGAAGACCCTACAAAGATATGGAGGATCTCCTTGCGACTGAGAAAAATTGATTGGTTACGGCCCCTCTTCCTCTCCGCCGTTCTCACGGCGGAGGAGGCGCGGCGCATGCCCATCGGAGGGCAGGCCGTCATCGAGGGCGTGCTGATGAAGGGCAAAGACCTCTGGGGCCTGGCCGTCCGCAGGCCCGACGGGACGATATTCCGCGAGAGCTGGAACAACAGCTCCCGCGTCGGACGCTATCCCTGGAAGCTCCCCCTTCTGCGGGGGGTCGTCGTCATGTGCGAGATGATGGCCACAGGCTTCCGCGCCCTGTCCCGCTCCGCGGAAATAGCCCTGGAGGAGACCCAGGAGAAGCTCACGGCCAAGGACATTTTCCTTGCCGTGTTCATGGCGGTCTTCGCCGTGGCGGGGCTCTTCGTGGCCCTGCCGCTCTGGCTGGCCGACTGGGCGGAGCGCGCCCTCTCCCTCTCGCCCCTCGGGGCGAACGTGTTCGAGGGGCTCGTCAGGGCGGCGATCTTCATCGGGTATATCGGCCTGATCGGGCTCTGGTCGGACATCCGTCAGGTGTTCCGCTACCACGGCGCCGAGCACAAGACGATCAATGCCTTCGAGGCCTGCATGGAAATGAACCCCTCGAACATCGCGCGGTGCTCCCGGATCCATCCCAGGTGCGGAACCTCGTTCCTCCTGATCACGGTCATCGTCAGCATCGCCGTGTTCTCGGCCATCGGGGAGGGCGGCTTCCTCTGGCGGGCCGGAACCCGTGTTCTGCTGATACCCTTGGTGATCGGGCTATCCTACGAGATCATCCGCCTGACCTCGAACGCGGGAGCCGCCGGACGGCTGATCATGGCCCCCGTCCTCTCCCTGCAGTACCTGACGACGAGGGAGCCCAACCTCGCACAGATAGAGGTCGCCCTGACCTCCCTGAACGCCGCCCTGGGACGGGAACGCGATCCCGCCCCGTCGGCCGCCTCCCCAAGCTGAACGGAGCGTGACTTCAAGAATGACTTCAAGTGAGACTTCAATGAATATCGAACCCAAGCTGAGGGCTTTGGAACAGGATTTTATGGAGATCGAGCGCAGGATGTCCGACCCTGCCGTGGCCTCGGACCCCAGGGAGCTTCAAACCCTGGGGAAGCGGCGGGCGCAGCTCGAGCCGGTGGTTGAAAAATACCGCGAGTACCGGGCCACCCTCGCCGGCATCGAGGAGGCGCGCGAGCTGCTCAAGGCCGGAGACCCCGAGATGGAGGCCCTGGCGCGGGACGAGCTGGATGCGCTCGAGCCGAAGATCGAGGGCTTCACGGCCGAACTGAAGCTGCTGCTCCTGCCCAGGGACCCCAACGACGAGAAGAGTGTCGTCGTGGAGGTCCGCGCCGGGACGGGCGGCGAGGAGGCCGCTCTCTTCGCCGCCGACCTCTACCGGATGTACAACCGCTTCTGCGAGCGGCAGCGCTGGAAGATGGAGGTCATCGACAGCAACGAGACCGGCATCGGAGGGTACAAGGAGATTACGTTCCGCATCGACAGCAACGGGGCCTACAGCAAGCTCAAGTTCGAGAGCGGGGTGCACCGCGTCCAGAGGGTCCCCGTGACGGAGGCCAGCGGGCGCATCCACACCTCCGCTGCCACGGTGGCCGTCCTGCCCGAGGTGGACGACGTCGAGGTCGACATTCGCACGGAGGACCTGAAAATCGACACCTACCGGTCGAGCGGCGCGGGGGGGCAGCACGTCAACATGACGGACTCCGCGGTCCGCATCACTCACCTTCCGACGGGAATCGTCGTCACCTGCCAGGACGAGCGGTCTCAGATCAAGAACCGGGCCAAGGCCATGGCCTACCTCAGGACGAAGCTCTACGACCTGGAGCTGCAGAAGCAGGCCTCCGAACAGGCCTCCGAGCGGCGCGGGCAGATCGGGTCCGGCGACCGTTCGGAGCGGATACGCACCTACAACTTTCCGCAGAACCGCATCACGGACCACCGCATCAACCTCACCCTCTACAGGCTTGACGCCTACCTGGACGGCGACCTCTACGAGATGATGGACGCGATGACCCTGGCGGACCAGACGGAAAAGCTGCAGCACATGGAGGGCTGAGGGGCAGATGCCCCCCTCCGCCGGCGACAGCGCCGCCGCTGCCAAAACCCTCCGCGCCCTCCGGGCGGCGGCGCGGGAACGCCTCTCCTGGGCCGGCATTCAAAACGCGGCTCAGGAGGCGGACTGGCTGCTGTGCCACGCCTCGGGGCTTTCCGCCGCCGCGCTCCTGGCCCACCAGGACAACCCTCTGGACGAGGCGGCGCAAAAACGCCTCGAGCTCGAGCTTCGCCGCCGCGAGAACGGCGAGCCGATCCAGTACATCCTGGGCAGCGCCCCGTTCCGAGGACTCGAGCTCGAGGTCGGGCCCGGGGTGCTCGTCCCGCGTCCGGAGACGGAGCTCCTCGTGGACCTCGCCCTCTCCCTCCTCCCCGAGGACGGCTTCGTCTTCCTGGACTGGGGGACGGGCAGCGGCTGCATCGCCGCCTCGATTCTGCTGGAGCGGCCGAGGGCCTTCGGGTTTCTGGCCGAGAGAAACCCGAAGGCCCTCTCCTGCGCCTGGCGCAACCTCCGGCGCCTGGGGCTTCTTGGGCGGGCGCTTCTGATCCATTCCAGGACGCCCGGGGACCTGCCCGTCGGGGCGGAGTGCGACCTGGTCATCAGCAATCCCCCCTACATCCCAACGGAGGCCATAGACGGGCTCATGCGGGACGTGCGGGACTTCGAGCCCCGTATGGCCCTCGACGGCGGCGCGGACGGCCTGGACTGCTATCGCGCGCTCTTCGGGGCCGCGCCCCTCTGGCTGAAGCCGGGAGGGCTCCTGGTGCTCGAGATGGGGGACGCGCATCAGGCGGAGCTGCTGAAGGGACATTCCGTCAGGTTCGACTTTCTTCGCAGCGTCCTCGATTTTTCCGCAATTCCTCGTTGCATGGCCTGGCGATATCGGGGATAATGGGGGGCGGTCGAAGCTTCGTTTTCCTCACCCGTTTCGTCATGGCTCCGCTGATTCTCCAGGACCGGGGGATTGGGAACACGAAGGAATGGAAATTCGCTCTTGCCTCGGGGACTTGAGGGGAACGAAAAGTACAACTTTTACATTTCATCATTTTACATTTCAAAGGAGAAGATGCGTCATGGAGAAGAGAGAGCTTGTCATCATCGGAGCCGGCCCTGCGGGAATGACGGCCGCCATCTACGGGCGCCGTTCGGGCCTCGACGTTCTGCTGCTGGAGAAGGGGGCGACCGGCGGCCAGATCAACATCACGGACGAGATCGAGAACTGGCCCGGCGTCCAGCACGCCACGGGCCCCGAGCTGGGCAACATGTTCCGTGAGCACGCTCTGAAGTTCAACACGGAGATTCGCATCGCCGACGTCAAGAAGGTGGAGCTGCGCGACGGCAAGAAGGTCGTGGTCACCGACAAGGGCGACATCGAGGCCGAGGCCATCGTCGTCGCGACGGGCGCGCACTTCCGCCGCCTGGGCTGCGATGGCGAGGCCGAGCACATCGGCCAGGGCGTCAGCTTCTGCGCCGTCTGCGACGGGGCCTTCTACGAGGGGGAGGAGGTCGCGGTCGTCGGCGGCGGCAACACCGCCGTCGAGGAGGGCGTCTACCTCACGAAGTTCGCCTCCAAGGTCTACATCATCCACCGCCGCGACGAGTTCCGCGCCGACCGTGCGGCCATTGAGCACGCCCTCTCCAACCCCAAAATCGTCCCCGTCTGGAACAGCGTCGTGGAGAAGATCGAGGGCGACGGCGTCGTGGAGAACCTGGTGCTCAAGAACGTGAAGACGGGCGAGCTCTCCAACCTCAAGGTCGCGGGCGTCTTCATGTTCGTCGGCCAGACGCCGGACGACGACTGCGTAAGGGGGCTCGTCAAGGCCGAGAAGGGCGGTTGGATCCTGGTCAACGAGCACATGGAGACCTCCGTCGAGGGCATCTTCGCCGCGGGCGACGTGTGCAGCAAGCACCTGCGCCAGGTCATCACCGCCGCCTCCGACGGCGCCATCGCCGCCATGGGGGCCTCCGCCTACATCAACGAGCAGCTCCACTTGCGCACGACCCTCCTGGAGCCCGAGAGCGTCACCGCCTTCTTCTACTCCAGCATCGACGAGAAGCAGGTCAAACTTCTGAAGGCCGTCGAGGACGCCGCCAAGGCGAAGGGCGTCAAGCTCCCCCTCATCGACGGCTACCGCAATGCCCGCATGACCGAGAAGCTGGAGCTCTCGGCCAAGATGCCTGCCCTTGTGGAGCTCCGCAGGGGCGCGGTTGCGAAGGTCACGGCCGTAGCCTCCGAGGCCGATGTCCAGAAGGCCCTCGCCTAGCTCCGTCTCCATCCTGAAAGAAAACGCGGCGTTTCCACCCTTCAGGGCGGGGCCGCCGCGTTTTTTTACGAAAGACCGCCGTCGGTGAAAGTTTTTCCCCGATCGGCCGAAAATAGAGCATAGGAGGGGATGCTTTTCATGGAAAACAAGAGCAGCGCGCAGTTCGCCTATCAGGCGACCCAGATATCGACGGCCACCAAGGAGCAGCTATTGCTGATCACCTACGACATCGGCATACGTTCCTGCCGCCTCGCGGAGACCGCTTTGGAGGAGGGGGACGGGCACCCACAGGACATAGACCTCGCCAACCGCGAGATTATCCGGGCCCAGGACGTTATCCGGGAGCTGATGGTCACCCTCAACACCACCAGGGGCGGAGACATGGCCCAGAACCTGATGCGCCTTTACGACTACATGTATCAACTGCTCGTGGAGGCGAACGTCAAAAAGCTCCCGGAGAACGTCCGCACCGTCCGCGCCATGCTGGAGGAGCTCAAGAGCACTTGGGAGGAGGCCCTGATGAAGCTCCTCAAGGACTATCAGGAGGCCCATCCCGAGGACGAGGATTTCCGAAACGCCCTCTCCGAGCTCAAGCAGGATGCACCCCGAAAACCTGCAGCCCCCGCTCCGTCGGCCCCCAAGCCGGCGTCCCGGAAGGCCGGAGGTCTGAACCTTGCGGGATGACCTTGCGGCCAGGCTCAAGGACCTGCTCTCCGAGGAACTGGGCCTCTACCGTACCCTGAGGGCGATGGTCTCGCGCGAACTCGAGGCCATCCTCCTCAACGAGGACATGGAGGAGCTCCTGGACATCCTCCAGGAGAAGGACGCGGTCATCTTCAGGCTGCAGCTCCTCGTGGACTCCTGGCAGGACGCTCTCTCCGATTCGGGGCTTCAGGGTACGCGCGGTGCGGACGGTTTCTGGGAGCAACTCCTCGCGTCCCTTCCCGAGGCTCATTCCGGCGAGCTCTCCCAGGCCCTTCAGGAGACCCGGGCGATCGCGGAGGAGCTCTCGAAGGCCGAGGCCAGTGCTCAGGAGGAGCTGGAGCGGTACCTTTCCGGGCTGCGCGAAAAGCTCGCGTCCATGACGCGGGGCCGGGAGGCCGTCATCGGATATACCAAGATGGGAGGGAGTACCTTTGTCTCCTGATAAAAACGGATTGAGACGAGTTGGAGCAATACTCCTCCTCGTTTTTCTCGTAAACTCTTCCCCGATTCCGCCGCGCCCATCGGAGGCTGCGGCCCGAAAGTCCTCCCGCCCAGCCGTCTCCGCCGATAAGAGGGCCGAGGACAACGGCGCCGACCTTGGGCTGGAGAAGGAACGGAAGATTGGCCGGAAGGCATTGGCGGAGATCGAGAAGAACTGGCCCCTGGAGGCGGACCCCGCTCGTCTCGCGCGTCTTCGGATGATCCTGAACCGCCTCGAACCCCACATGGAGCGCCGCATCCCCTATGAGATCCGCATCGTCAAGACCGAGGCTCTCAACGCCTTCTGCCTGCCCGGCGGCTTCATCTTCTTCACATCGGGCATCCTCGACCTCCTCAAGACCGATTCCGAGATAGCGGCGGTCATGGCCCACGAAATGACCCACGCGGACCGCAGTCATGGTCTGAAGATGGCCGCGAAGTCCAAAGCCGTCTCCCTTGCGGCGCTCGCCGTCATGCTCCTGAGCGGGGGAGCGGCGGCCCCGGTCGTACTGGCTCAGGTGGCCCAGGTGACGATCACGAACTCCTACACGATGGAGTTCGAGAAGGAGGCGGACAGCAATGGGCTGGACGTTCTCATCGCCGCGGGATACCCTCCCGGCGGGATGGTCACGCTGCTGGAAAAGTTCATGAACGAGGAGCTGAAGCAGCCGATCCGGGATTACGGCATCTACATGGACCACCCGGAGTCCAGGGAGCGCCTTCAAGCAGCACTTGACAAGCTGAAAAAACTCGGCATCAGGGTCGAACGGAAGCACTCGCTGGCCCTCCTGCGGACCGCCTTCCGGGAGACGCCCAAGCGTGCGGAGCTGACCATCGACGGCTATGCGGTCTGGGGCGGTAGGAAGACGCCGGAGGTCCGTGCGGCGCTCGAGCAGGCCCGAACCACGCTGAACAGCGATTTCCAGATGGAGCTTGCCCCCTACGACCTCCGGATTGAGGGCGACCGTCTCTACATCGGAAACAAGCTCCTGGCCCAGGGAACGGCGGACATGGACGACATGCCGACCCTCCGCAAAAATCTTATGGCCGCCCTGGACAGGGCCAGGAGGCAACATCCCGTCGCCAAGTATTTTCGATAGACCCATTCTTGAACCGTCCTTCGTACTCCCCGCCGGTTCGCGGCAGAAGGGACTTGCCCTTCCCTGGACCGGCGGTTTTTGTGCTTCTCCGCAGTCCTCCCATGCTGCTACCCTCAGTAGGAGCCCTCCGGCAGCCGCTCGCTTCGCTTGCGGTAAAATTTAAAGCGCCTTCCGGGAACTCAACCTCTGCGGCGGCCGTGGCGAGCCGCTCTCGAGCCGGATTTGGAATCGCTCCCGATTCGGCGGCGCGGTTCCGGAGTTCGCGGCGGGCGAGGCCTGCGACAAGGCCTGTCCCGGAGGCCCGGAGATCGACGGGATGGCGACCCTCACGTCTTCGACTTTCCCGTTCCGCTCCGGCACGACGTGCGCCAAGGAGGGATAACGCGATGAAGGACAACCTCTCCGAGAAGGTCGCCCGCCCTTGGGTGCCGTTCCGTGAGTTCATCGGAAACAACCCCTACCTGGGGTTCTTCAGGACGAACAACCTGACCGTGATCGTGAGCCGCAGGCCGGTCTGCATGCTGCCCAACAGCTACCGCCACGAGAGCGTGCAGTTCTTCATCGCCCTCTCCCCGGTCCGGGGCGGGACGCGGGACGGACACCCCATCTTCGTCCCGGGCGGCTCCATCTACCCCGTCAACGGCAGTCAGTCCCACGCGGTGACCGAGCCGATCCCCAACGTCTCCTTCATCAGCCTCTACTTCCGCTATCCCTTCTTCCAGAAGATGTGCCGTACCCTGCGCGGTAGTCCCGACACGGTTTTCAAGAACGAGCTGATCCCCTACGACGCCGAGCTCAAGGCCCTGATGCACGCATTCTTCGTCGAGTACGGAGGGGGCAGAAGGGGCAGCCCCGGCATCGGATCCGGAGTGATGGTCGACAGCATCGTCACGCAGCTTGCCGTCTGCCTCATTCGCAGGCTCCATTTCACCGCGTCGGGCGCGGAGCAGCGCGTCCCGGGCGACGCGGAGCTGGATCGGGCCGTCGAGCACCTGAGCGAACGCAGTGACCCCTGCCCCCTTTCGGAGGTCTCCCAAATCGTCCATGTCAACAAGTTTACCGCCCTGCGCAAGTTCCGCGCTCACACGGGCATGACGCCCCGCCAGTTCCAGATGCTGATCCGCATCCACCGCGCGATGGACATCCTGAAGGACCCCCAATGCACCATCGCCGAGGCGGGGAAGCTCTGTGGATTTCCCAATCCCAGCCACTTCGCGCGCGTGTTCCGCCAGAAAACCGGGCTCTCTCCCACCGAATACCGTCGAAAATCCCTCGGCGAAGCGTCCCGGACCTCCGGATTTTCCTCCTAAAAAGTCAATAACGGAACAGGAAAAGGGCAAGAACGGAACATTCTTTTTCAAAACAACGTGATATCCTGACAGCACGCAGGCTCTCATTTCTGTGGGGAGGTTCGGGTACGCCTCCCGGGAACGGGCAGAGGAATGGCCAAATGAGGGACGGGCGCTGCTGCGGGGGGAGGTGCTGTCACGGCGCCGGACTCGAGGAGCCTGGGAAAGACCGAAAAGGAAGGAAGTGTTGTTCGTCATGACAAAGCGTTTGAGGCAGTTCAAGGTTGCGTCGGTACTGTTTGTGTTGGCCCTGGCCGCCATCACGGTCATCATGTTTGCGGGTAAGCCGGCTTCGGCTGCTCTCCCTATTCTGGACACTAACTTCTTCATCGAATACACGGCTTCGACTTTGGAGTCGGGAGCTTTAAGCACCAAAGGGGGTGACGACCTCACGGTAAAGGGCCTTTCCGAGATGTTCCTCGGCGCGAAGGTCGAAGTGGTGGGAACGAGCCAGTTTGGCGTCTTTGTCGCCCAACCCAACGAGATACAGAAGGATTCCTCTGCCGGTCTCGACTACCAGGTGGGGCTCACCAACGACAAGGGAGCCTTCGGGTTCTCGGCCGGGACGAAACCGGGCGATACGGGAAAGCTTGTGCTGAAAATGGAGCATGGGGGGACATCCTCCAAGTTCACCTTCGAGATCACCGCAAAAGATCCGGTCAGCGTAGATCAGAGCAAGGCGGCGCTCGCTATCGACACCTCGAAGAGGTCGGAGGATACGCTGACCTTGACGCTCAAAGGCAAGGCCGGAGCGGTCGACAAGGACCTCAAGATCGCCGGCGTCACGTTCGACTTCGACCCCGCGAAACTGGACGCGGCCAAGCTCTCCCTCACCTGGGACGGCGCCGCCAACAATATCCAGGCCAAGGCGCTCGACGCGGCCTACAGCGTCAAGGACGTTCCGGTGAAGGCCAAGGTGGACGTGACGTTTACCGGCGTGGACGGCCAGAACTGGCCCCTTTCCGAGGTCGTCAACTTCACGGTCACGTCCGGAAAAGCCTCTGGCGGCGGTGGGGGTAGTGGCGGTGGCGGTGGCGGCGGATGCAGCGCGGGCTACGCCTTCCTGGCCCTGCTGGGGCTCCTTCCGCTGGCCTCGAGGATGAAAAGACGATAATCCGGTAACGGATCGAATGCAGCTCGAGAAGGGGGCCGATATCCGGCCCCCTTGTCTCATCTTGAAGGCATCTCCCAAAATGCACCCGATGCATCATCTTAAGCCATCCGAGGAATTGACAGAGGCCGGCGGTCAGCGCTTCCTTGGAATTGGAATCGAAGGTGCGGTAGAATGAAAGCGCCCGCCGGGAACTCAGCCTCTGCGGAGGCCGGGGGCGGGCGTTCTTCAAAATATTATGGGTGAGGGGGATTCTGCCAATGTTGGAATCGCAGGAGGCCGAACGGGCCGTGTCGAAGGTCCGGTCCGCCCTGGACGAGGTCGGAGCTGAGGATATCGCGATCACGATGACCGAGGCCACGATTTTTACGGTGGAGGATGCCGCCGGAACCCTGGGTGTTCCGCCCGGTGAGATCCTCAAGAGCCTGGTGTTTCTGGTGGACGGGACCCCCTGTCTGGTCCTGATGAGCGGGGTCAACAGGGTGGATGCGCGGGCGGTCGCCAGGGCCCTTGGCGGGAAGAGGTCCCGAATGGCCTCCCCCGATTTCGTGTTCGAACATTTCGGCTTTCGGGTGGGCGGCGTTCCGCCCCTGGGATACCCCGAGCGGCTTCCGGCCCTGCTCGACGAGGACCTGTTCCGCTATCCCGTCGTCTGGGCCGCCGCGGGGACGGACCACGCCTTCTTCCCCGTCGCCCCCGAGCGTCTGCTTGCCATGACCGGCGGGACGAGGACCGTGCTCAGAAAGGAGCCCGCGGAACGGTGAGCCGTCTGCCGGGGAAGGGCGCGGAGGGGTTTCGGACCCTGCGCCGCTACGGACAGAACTTTCTGGTGGATCGTGGGGTGCTGGAGGATATCGTCCGCCGCGCCGCGATAGGGGAGGAGGATGTCGTCCTGGAGATCGGCCCCGGCCAGGGGGTCCTGACCCGCGCCCTCCTGGAGCGCGGCTGCGCGCATCTCCATGCCGTGGAGCTCGACGAGCGGCTCAGGCCGTATCTGGAGGGGCTGGCCTCTCGGGAGCCGCGGCTGTCCCTCTACTGGGGCGACGCCCTGCGCATGGACTGCGGGGCCCTCTCCCCATTCCCCCGAAAGGCGGTCGCGAACATCCCCTACAACATCACGACCCCCCTGATCTGGTCCCTGCTGCGCCTTGGGGCGCGGGGGCTCCGGCATCATCTGTACATGGTCCAGAAGGAGGCGGCGGACCGCCTTACGGCGTCGGCGGACACGAAGGAACGCTACCCTCTGGGGGTGGCCCTGGAGGTGATGGGGGCGGTCGAACGGGTGCGCCGGGTCCCGCCCTCCTGTTTTCGCCCCAGGCCGAGGGTGGACTCCGAGGTGATCGAGATCGTGCTCTCCCGGAACTTTCACCTGATGGAGGACGGGCTGTGGAGCGGCCTGCTCCACAGGGCCTTCGCCCAGAGGCGGAAGACGCTTTTCAACAACCTCAAGGGCTTCGAGGGCCTCGAGGATTGGGAAGGGCGCCTGAGGGAGGCGGGCATCGACCCGCGGAGCCGGGCCGAGGACCTGGAGGGCGATGCCTGGCTGTCCCTCTACGGGACCCTCCGGACGCGCCTCGGCGGAATGGCCGTGCGTCCTCCGGAGATGCCTGAGGGGCCCCCGTGTGGCCGATAAGGCTGTTCGCCGCCGTCCTGCTCCTGCCCCTGGTCGCCCTAGCGGCGCGGACCGCCGACGGAATCGCGCGCGTCGCCGCCGCCCGGCTCCGCGGAGCGCCCCCGCCGCCGGTCCGGGATGCGGCCGGTCTTGCCTCCCCCGATACGATTGGGCCGATGGGGAGTGATGCCCCCTCGTATCGGGCTGCCTCGCCGCTCTCCATATCGTTACTTTCCATCTCATCGCTTTCCATCTCATCACTTTCCGGGGGCCTGGCCCTGGCGTCCTTCCTTTTTATCCCCCCTGGGCGCTTCCCGGCGGTACTCGGGACGGACATCGATATCATCCTGATCCCCACCCTTCTCCTTCTGAGTGGATGGGCCGGGACGGCGGGACGAAGAAGCCCCTGGGCCTCGCTTTGGGGCTGGGCCCTGCCCGTGGCGGCCGTCATCGGCTCCGTGTCCTGGGTGGCGTGGCGCAAGGGGATGCCGGGGGCCCCTCTGGGGCTCGAGGTCTTCGTCACGAGGTCCGTCTGGTCGGTCGCGGAGGGGGCGGGGGCCCTGGGGCTCTCGGCCGTTGCGGCCGCTACGGCCCTCGTACTGCCCCTCTTCAAGCTCGGGGACGACGAGGGCCCGGCCTCGGCTCGGGCCGCGGACTCCATACGAGGGCTTGCCATGGCAGCCCTTGGGGTCTCGCTCTTCGCGCCCTTTTCGACCCTGGATCTGTTCGAGAGGGGCGGTTTTCTCATGGCCGTCGTCGACCTTCCCCTGTTCTGGGTCAAGGCCGTCCTGGCCCGGGCGGCCGCGGGGGCGTTTTTCGGGCGTCTCTCCCTCCGTCTCGGCCCCGAACGCGCCGCGCGGTTCTGCTTCGCATCCGCAGCGGGGCTGGCCCTGGCGGGCGGCCTGCTGGTCCTTACGGCATAGGCCCGGCGGAACCGGAACCGCCCGGGGACTCGGGGGGCTCGGAAAAGCGCCGCCACAGCCGGCGCAGCCGCGAGGCGATCCGTTCCTCATAGCCCAGGGACCCCGGGTGGTAGAACCTCCGCGGAACCTCCAGATACTTTTGGGGCAGCCAGTGGCGCGGATCGTCGTGGGGGTAGAGGTAGCCGCTGCCGTCGGGCCTGAGGTGGTAGGGGACGGGTTGGAGTTCCCCCTTCTCAATGGCCCTCATGGCCCTGTCGACGGCGAGGTAGGCGCTGTTGCTCTTCGGGGCTGCCGCCAGGTAGATGACGGCCTCGGAGAGGATGATGCGGGCCTCCGGAAGGCCCGTCATGTCGGCGGCGTAGGAGGCCGCGGCCGCGATCTGAAGGGCGGCCGGGTCCGCCAGCCCGATGTCCTCCGCTGCCGATATCAGGATGCGGCGGCAGATGAAGCGGATGTCCTCACCCCCCTTGAGCAGACGGGAGAGCCAGTAGAGCGCGGCGTCGGGGTCCGAGCCCCGGATGCTCTTGATCAGGGCCGAGGCGATGGCGTAGTGGTCGTCGCCCGACCGGTCGAAGCGGATGTGTGCGCTCCCGGCGACCTGTTCGACGTGCCCCTCCGTCAGCTCGGTCCCCCCCGAGGCTGCTGCGAAGGCCGCGGCGGCCTCGAGACGGGTCAGGGCCTGACGGACGTCTCCCCCCGACGAGAGCGCGAGGGATCGGAGGACTGCATCCGACGCGTCGAGCTCCAACCCCCCAAGGCCGCGTTCCCCGTCCTTCAGGGCCCGGCGCAGCAGGGGCAGCAGATCGTCCGCCTCCAAGGGATGGAGATCGAACACGATCATCCGGGAGAGCAGGGTCTTGTTGATCTCGTAGCGGGGGTTCTCCGTCGTTGTCCCGATCAGGATCAGGTCCCCTCTCTCCACGGAGGGCAAAAGCACGTTCTGCTGAGAGCTGTTGAAGTGGTAAAGCTCGTCCACGAACGCGACTGCGGAGGTTCCCCCGCTCATGGCCTTGAGGCGCTTGGCCTCCTCCACCAGGTCCCTCAGCTCCGCGACCTTCGCGGTGACGGCGTTGATCTCCAGGAGACTGCGCTCGGTACGCCCGGCGATCAGGCGCACGAGGGTGGTCTTGCCGACGCCCGGGGGCCCGTAGAGGATGCAGCTGGGTACCCGCCCCGCCTCGATGAGCGTCCGCAGCGGCGCGCCCAGCCCCATCAGATGCCTCTGCCCGCAGTATTCGTCGAGCGTCCGGGGCCTCATGCGCTCGGCCAGGGGGACTTCAAACTCCCTCATGACGTGCCCTCATGACGGAAGGTCGCTGCCCGACATGTCGGACAGAAAGGCGTCCGGATCGGCGTCCGAGAGGTCGGGAACCGTGACGGGCGACAGCCTCGCCGGTGCGGGGTCCGTTTCGGTCAGGACCCGCACGCAGGGCCAGCGCGGGACCAGGACCTCCCTCAGGACCTCCGGGAGGGGACGGTCGATCAGGCGGGGCGGAAGGCTCGAGTCCTCCCAGTCCTCCATTCGGAGCCGGGCATCCTTCGGGACGGACAGATAGACCACGCCCCGCCGCGCCAATCGGAGGGCCTGGTGGAGCGTGCCCGCCTCCGGCAGAATCCACAGGCGCCGGTTCACGGCGCGGAGGTAGTCCTCTCCTCTCTCCGCAGCGAGGCTGCGGTACTCCCAGGGGACGAGGAGCGAGGGGGCCTTCAGGGCCGCCAGGAAACCGCGGAGCGTGGGGTAGGCCGCGTCGGCAAGGCCACCCCACTCCACGTTGTCCCGTCCGGCCAGCACGCAGCGGACCGCCGCGCGCCGCGCGCCGAGCATGTCGTAGATGAAGTCCCCCACCATGACGCAGTCGTCCGGGGCGACACCCAGGCGTTCGGCCGCCAGGAACAGCGCCTCGGGCTCGGGCTTGACGGCGGGGTCCTCCCGGCTGAGCAGGACGGGAGGAAGCTCGATCCCGCACCGCTCAGCCGCCAGCAGGATGGAGTCCCGGCAGTTCCGCGAGACGACGGCCCAGGGTTTACCGCAGTCCCTCAGCCAGGCGATGAACTCGTGCGCGCCGGGGACCGGGACAGCCCTGTCCGCGCCCTCCATCTCGACGCGCCGGACCTCGTCCCTGATCTCCTCCCGGACAGGGGGCGGAAAGGCTTCCGCCGCCTCGATCAGGGGGACGATCCTGCCCCCGAAGTACCTCTGCCGCAGGGCCGAGAAGTCCAGTTTCGTGTCGGCCAGGACCCCATCCCAGTCGAGTATGAAGGCCCCCTTGACCGCGGGGTGCCAGAAGGGCGGAGCGATTGTCTCGAGCATCGAAGCCGAACCCCTTTCTTACGTCCGAGGACGGATGGAAGACGGATGTCTGAAGCTCTGTGCCGAATGTTCCATGTATCCATAGAAGCATTGATTGAATCCATGAAGTCCCCCTGTTGATCCTGGGGGTCTGCAGCCGACGGTCAACGGATGATCCTGGAGACGCCACGCTTCCGGAACCATTCTTCGATGCGGTCCGCGATGTCCCCCTGGACCACGAGCGCGCCCTCCTCCGTATGGGCGCCGGTGCCCAGCGCCCTGCGCAGCTCCCGTGCCAGCGCCTCGAGCTGTGCCTCCGTCGGCGCGGGTGTGGGCAGGACGCGCGTCACCCACTTGCCGCCGCGGCCCGCCCGCGTCCTCTGGAGGACGACGCGGGAGAATTTGGGAGGCGGGGCCGTCGGGGCCGGGGCCGCGGCATCGGCGGTATCGGCCGGGTCGGGGCGCTGCGGCGGGTGTCCCATAAGCTCCCCCAGCGACAAGCCGAGCGGGCCGTCCTCCGCCGTGATGACGGCGCGGCGTCTCGAGGCTTCGTCCCTCGTCTTTTTCGTGCTCAACTCCCGGCCTCCTTCGAGCGTTCCCGCTGCCTCCCCCGCAGCGCCGTCTTTGCTTCGGAGGTGCGGGAGGTCGGTGAATCCGTCCGATGGAGCCCCTGAGCGGCCGTTTCCCCGAGCGCCAGCGACGGGTCGGGGGTGAGGTCGGAGGGGCTGCGGACGCCGCGGTCCCAGGCGCTCCGTCCCGCCGCCGCGATCATCACGGCGTTGTCCGTGCACCGGCTGGGCTTGGGGAGCCAGGCGGTCCATTGCCGTGCTTCCCGCGAGCCCGTCATCGCCGCGCGCAGGGCGCTGTTGGCGGCGACCCCACCCGACACGGCGACGCGTCGGATGCCCGTCCGTCGGACGGCCAGGCTCACCTTGGAGATCAGGGCGTCCGTCACCGCGCGGCGAAAGGAGGCGCAGAGGTCGGGGAGGGGCGGCTCCCGACCCTCCGCCTCCAGCCGCTTTACCTGCCACAGCAGGGCCGTCTTCAGCCCGCTGAAGCTGAACTCGATCTCCTTCGTGTTCCTGAGCGGGACGGGAAGATCGAAGGCGTGGGGATTCCCATCCCGAGCCAGACGGTCGATCTCCGGCCCGCCGGGGTAGGGGAGCCCCATCACCCGCGCGGCCTTGTCGTAGGCCTCGCCCGCGGCGTCGTCGCGCGTCCCTCCCAGCACCGTATAGCGCCCCAGGGCATCGACCCGTATAATCTCCGTGTGCCCTCCGGATACGATCAGGGACAGAAAGGGCGGACGCAGATCCTCCGTATCGACCATGGGGGCGAAGAGGTGTCCCTCCAGATGGTTGACCCCGATCACGGGGACGTCCCACGCCTGGGAGAGCGCCCGGGCGGCCTGGACGCCAACCATCAGGGACCCCATCAGCCCTGGCCCCCGGGTGACGGCGATCAGGCCCAGGTCCCTGCCCGATACGTTCGCCGTCTCCAGGACGGCGTCGACGAGGGGCAGCAGATTCTCCAGATGCTTGCGCGCCGCGAACTCCGGGACCACGCCGCCGAATCGGGAATGGTCCCGTATCTGGCTGGATAGCAGCTCGGCAACGACGGTGCGCTCCCCACGGATCAGGGCGACGCCCGTGTCGTCGCAGCTCGTCTCGATGCCCAGCGTCAGCGCCTCCGCGTCGAGCGGCCCCGTATTCATCTCGCGGGCGCCTCGAGCACGGCCCTGTCCGGCCCCATTGTAATCTCGACCCTGCTCCCGGGCTTGAGGGCGGGGACGCAGAGGAACAGGGTACCCTCCGTGCCGGGGGGCAGTTCTCCGGTGACGCGCAGGTCCCGATGCCCCAACAGGTCCTCCGGGGTCACGCGATACCCCCCGACGGTCAGCCGCGTCGGGTCGAAGTCCCAGTTCTTCACGGCGCGGTAGTTCAGGGCCAGAATGTCGCGGCCCTTCATCCGCCGCTCCGCCTCCTTGTTCGCGGGGTAGTAGCAGCCCAGCCCCTTGACGACCCACTCGTGAACGTCGCGATCCCGCTCCAGGCGTTTCCTCAGGGGCCGGGGCAGCCAGGTGACGTTCAGCTCGGCACGGGCGTTCAGGACGATGTCGTCCAGGAGCTGTGCGTCGATCCACAGCTGGACGGTCCGGGCCTCCAGCGCTTTTTTCCACTCATCGGAGGCGTGCCCCCACGCGGGAGCACAGAGCAGCAGGCATGCCAGCAAGAGGACGGCGATTTCTTTGATGTTTTTTTTAAGTCTGTTCATGAAAACCTCCTTGAAAATAAACCTGTGTTGAGTGTTCCTCTCATGACGATTCCCTGCGGGGTACGCGCCGAAACGGAAGAATGCTCCTGGTGGGTTACCTCGAACTGCGGGAATGATATCTTTGATTTCTGCTCTTGGGCTTTTCGGGAATCGTCATTTTCAGCACTCCTGAAGCCAACAGGGGATCGAGATAAAATTTTTTGACGTAATGCCACGACTTCAGCCCAAGGCGCTCCGCGATCTCCTCCCGGGAACGGGGAGTCGAGCAAAAAGCGGCCAGGTCCGTCGCCCAGCCCTCCGTTATCTGTCCGGAATCCGAGCTTGTCCCTGTGTCCGGAACTGCGAGCGTTTTGAAGAAGATGACCTGAAACTCTCCCCTGACGCTCCGAAAGACCGGCTCCCTCAGGCTCGCCTCTCGGAGCTCTCTTCGAATCGTGGGGATCCCGGAATAGCGGTTTTCGACGAGGGACAGCGTCTCCATCGCCCGAGCCAGGATAGGGTTTCGGGTGTCGGGCTGAACTTTTCCGATCTCGTCGATCGTCAATCTGCCGTACAGCCCTCCGGGGCTCCGCAGCTCCCAGCGATCCCGATAAAACGTCATCCCGATCGGAATCCCCTGGGTGTGCAGACTGTAGTCCCTGTGAATCAGGGCGTTGAGGATGGCCTCACGGAGTGCTATAAGCGGATAATCCGGCCTGTCCTTTCTCTCTCCCGTCCCCGGATCCACCACTGTTCTGAGTCCCATGTTCTTTTGGCAAAAATCCAACGCTCTCTCGAGCATCTCCGGCAAAGTCCCCTCGATGCGCCGGTTGTCCGTAAAACGCGCTCCGTCCACATCGACCTCCCCCATCGTGTCGCCCGGCACGACCGTTGCCTGGATCGTATATTGCGGAAAGAAGGCTTGCGGGTACAGGGAAAAGAGCAAGGTACAGGTCAAGGTGGGGAGCCCGCCGCGCGTCAGGCTTAGCAGCTCGTGTTTTTCCTCGGGCTTCAGGCGCGCGAGATTGGGATTATCCCGTGACGCTTTTGCGACATAGTCCTTGAGAGCTTTGCCTTGAATTGTCTCCATTGCGGCCTGGGGAACGGTACGGATGTCGTCTTGATATTTTTTGCGGTAGGCCTCGTAGCTGTAAATCTCGTACTCGCTCATCGGTTCGTCCGCCTCGCCGACCCGGACATAGGAACCCTTCAACCTTCCGACTCCGGAATAGAAACACGGTCGTTCGGAGAGGTCCAGGGCAGGGATCTCTGCGGAGACGATGGTTTTTTCCTGATAGCGGGCGACCGTGAACAGGGGGCGCAGGGCAGGGGTCATCTGTTTGCACTGTTCGGTCACACGTTTTTGCAGATCCTGGGCATTGTAGACGCCTACCGCCGCAAAATCCGACGACTCGTCCAGGCCAAAGAGCAGAATACCCCCCTCGTCCTGGTTGGAGAAGGCGGACAGCGTGCCATATAGTTTCTGAGGACACCCCGAATGTGCTGCCTTGACCTCGAGGGTTCGCTCCTCCGAACGCCGCTCCTGAACTTTTCCTGCGAGTGCCTGCAATTCCTGCTCCGTCATCCGCCGTCACCTCTCTTGATCCTTTCAAATGATTGTATCAAAAAAGAAGGGGAAGAAAAGCTCAGTAAACCTCAATAAAGCTCACGAAAGCTCAGAAAAGCTCACTAAAGCCAAATCAAGCTCACAGCTTGAAGTGAAATTGCAAAATGTGGGAAAGCGAATTTTCCATGACGGGATTCTGCGTCTGTTTGGCATCGGGGCGGGGCTCCCTTGAGATGTCCGTCAAGCGTTCTCCTTTCGTCGGCCGACGGCCTCGCGGATCCACAGCCACTCCTCGCAGCGCAGGGCCAGCGTCGCCGACGCGTAGGCCGCCGTCCCGGCGAGGATGACGCCAAGGCACCACAGCGCGCGGCGGCCGAGGGAGGCGGCCGGGACGTAGGGCAGGAAATATCCGTACGCGGCCGTGACGAGGATCAGCAGGGCGAGCGAGGCTGCGATCCTGGACGTCCAGCCTCCCGTGAGGACGCCCAGGGGACGCCCAAGCCTCCTGCGGACGTATCCCAGCCCCACCAGGCCGGAGAGCGTGAAGGCGACGCTCGGGGCCAGCGCCAGCCCGGCGTAGCCCATCGGCATGAGGAACAGGGACAAAAGCGCGGTGGATGCCACGCTGAACAGCGTGGTCGCGAAGGCGGCGCGCGGGAGGGACAGGGCGTAGAGCCCCCGCATGACGACGGTGGAGCAGGCCATGCCCGGCAGCCCCAGCATCCCGAGGCTCAGACATATCGCGGTAGCCTCCCAGGCGCCCTCGCCGAATGCGCCCCGAACGAAGACCAGGTGCACGAAGGGGCGGGAGATCAGGATGAGCCCCGCCGAGGCCGGGAGCACGATGAAGAGCGTGAAGCGAAGCGCATGCCGCAGCGTCTCGGCGAAGTCCTCCGGCTCTCGGGCCCGGGAGAGCTGGGGCAACACGGCCTGCGAGACGGCGATGACGAACAGGCCCAGGGGGAGCTGGAGGATGCGGTTGGCGTAGTTCAGCACCGAGATGGTCCCCTCCTGGAGGAAGGAGCCCAGCATCCTGCTGATCACGGGGTTGACCTGGTTCAGGGAGAGGCCGGCGGCGTAGGGGAGGAACAGGGCCATCATCCGGCGCAGGTCGGGGTCCCCAAGGTTCGGACGCCCCGGCAGCAGAGGGGCGCCGAGGCGGAAGCCCCAGAGCCACTGGCTCACGAAGTGCACCGCCCCGCCGCAGAGCACGGCGGTGGACAGACCGTAGACGCCCCACCGGGCGGCGAGGAACGGTGCGGCGGCGATGAAGGTCAGGTTGCTGAGCGCGGGGGCCAGGGCGGGCATGAAGAAGGACCCCATGCTGTTCAGCGCGCCCATCGTCAGGGCGGCCAGGGAGATGAGGATCAGGAAGGGAAACATCCAGCGCGTCAGCCCGGTGGCGAGCGCCGCGGTCTCCGCATCGAACCCGGGTGCCATGATATGCGTCAGGACCGGCGCCAGACAGATGCCGGCAAGTGCCACGAGCCCCGAGGCCGCGATCAGGACGGTCATGGCCTGCCGCCCCAGGGAGAGGGCGCGCTCCCGGCTCTCCTGGAGCGCCTGGGAGAAGACGGGGACGAACGCCGCCGACAGGGCCCCCTCCGCCACGAGCTGCCGGGCCAGGTTGGCCAGCGTGTAGGCGACGTTGAAGGCATCGAGGCTCCGCGTCGCGCCGAAGAAGGCGGCGACGAGAACCTCTCGGGCCAGGCCCAACACCCGGCTCACCAGCGTTCCCGCCATCATCAGCATGGCGTGGCGCACCATACGGGAAGATCCCTGCACTTTATCCAGCCCCCTCCAAGAGGGTATTGTACCGCAGGAAGGGGCTTCAGTGCAGCTGTCTGGGCATGGCCCACAGTTCGGGGACGTATTGCCGCGCCCAATCGCTCAAGGCCCGGGCCTTTTGCACGACGCACCTTATCTCGCTGGTCTCCGCGGGGTGAACCTCGATGAAATACGCCTTTTCCCTGTCGTCGACGCCTCGGTAGCCCACGGCGTAATCCCATCGTTTGTCCTCCGGAAACGACGCTCTCAGATCTCCGTCGATATCCACGCTGCCCGTCACGGAACGCGGATTTTGAGGACGGATTCGTTGCCGATCCGCTGAGGAGAGGGCCTGGAGACCGTCCCACAACTTCAACTGAGGGCAGGCGTCGATGGCCTTTTGGAAGCGTGACGACGGCTCAGACATCCGAGACGCTCCTTACGGCTTCGGCGACCGTGTCCGTCACTCGTCCGCTGTAGGCCGCCAGCCCACCCCATCCGGAGACGATTTCATTCTCGTCGCCGGGGTCGAGGGATGAGATGTCTTTGGACCGAACTCGGCCTTCTTCGTAATAAAAACAGTGAGTCCTGGATTCGAGCTGCAGCGCCTTACCGAGCATGTCGGGTATTCCAGTGCCGTTGTCAGGAAGGTCGAGCAGCTGCGCGAGCAGTCCGATCCTCTGTTTTTCATGGATTCTTTGCCGCTTGATAGCCTCAATCGCCCAGACGATATCCAGGACATGTGAGGAATGGGTCGTAACCACCACTTTGTATCCTCGACTCAGAAGGTCCAGGATCAAGGTCATGACTGCGAACGTCCCCATGGGATGAAGTCCCATTTCGGGTTCTTCCAGGACAACCCATTCAATCTCTCGATGTCTTGTGATTCTGCCTGCCGGCAGCAGCTCGTAGCAGCCAAGCAGCAGAGGCAAAAACTCTCTTTGTCCCGTGGACCAGGCCATGTACGAGATCGCCCGATTCCTATCCCCGTCCACATTCAAGCGCACTTCCTTTTGCCCGCGTGCCGCGCTGCGCGAAACGGACGCTCCGTGAAAAATGGAGGAATCGAGAACAGTCCTGATCGGTTCTTTCATTTTCTTTGTGATGGGAAACAGGTTTTCCCTCTCCTTCAATCCCTCCAGGTACAGGCGGATACGCTCACTGAAGTTTTTTACCACGAAGGGATCCCTCGGGGTATAGCTTCGGTAGGGCTGCGGCCAGCCCGTGAGCATCGTCAGAACCCTTTGGGCGGGGATGTAATAGACCGTCTCAAGGCAGCCTTTTCCTGGTTTGGGCAACCTCGGGGACGGGGCTGCGTCTTTGCCGTCGCGGAGGATGTGGCTTTCGTCATGCCACATATGGCGCATCCCCTCCCCAAAGTACGCCTCCATCAGCGTGGACCTGTCCCGCTTGTCCCAGTCCTGCCCAAACTGATTCATGGTGTTTTTCACATAATCCTGATCCTGAGAGAGCTTGAAAAGCTGCAGGAAAATGCTTTTGCCCGTCCCTTGGGCCCCCACCAAAAGCGTGAGGTCGCCGAAATCGACGGAGACATCCGCAAACTGGCCGAGGTCTGTCACTCTGAAATTCATGCTGTCGCTCCTGTTGTCAATTTATGGGGCAAAGATTTAACGAACTTTTCGGTCGCCAATCATTTTATTTATGGATTGCTTTTTGTCCTTATTCCCTCAGGTTGAAGGTCGCTTCCATGGCCCCCAAACACAAAATGGCCCTCAGCCTTTAGGGCAGGGGGTCAGGCTCCCTCAAGACCCTGAAGCTTTTTATAGACGGAGACCTGGCTTCGAGACAAGTCAAAAGAAGAGACAGGCTGTAATTCTTCTTCCGGCTCCAGTTGATGCCGAGCTCTAAATGTCTTGAAGAGCTCGGCAAACGGCGAGGAGGGCTCTTGCAACCGACTCAGGTTCCAGAAGGGATGACACACGATTCTCCAAGGTTCTTTTGTTGTGTGTGGTTTGAGTCGCACTGCGAAGAGCTTGTTGTCTATGACATCCGTTTCCACGTCCTTACCGAATCCAAAATTCTTCAGACGGTTGAGGTTGAATAAGACGTTCTCCGACCAGTCGCGAAGTTCTGGCGAGGAAAAGGTGAAATCGAACGAGCCCTCCAGCAGGATACGAATAAAAGACAGTCCCAGACGCCAATCGAGGAGTCCATGATAGTGCTGGTTGCGATAGCGATGCATACACCCATAGCAGGCGTTTCGGCAGTTTTTCTCGTGGCCGCCGAACAGTACGGAGAGGGGATAGGCCTCTTGATCATACAACATTGAGCGCATCATCTTCTCTAAGGCAAGTCTGCCGTCCTGATCTTTGCTTGCAAGATATTCACAATAGCCCGAACCGTTGACAAGCTGATCCGAGATCTGGAGCAACGGTAGAGTATCTCCCTGTGACTCGGTATTGCGCGGTTCCAGAATTTCAAATTCCTCGGGAGCGATGTCAAGGTCCAATGCCGCCCGATAGGTGATCAGATACATGGCGGAAAGAGCGGCGGAGCGCACACCCTGATTTTTAACGTTCTTATCGTCGAGATCCAGCTCCAGAAAATCCGGCAGTTTTTGAGGCCTCAAGAAAAGAGCGTCGGTTGTTTTTGGACTTGCCAGCCATATATTTGAAAGGGAATCTTTTCCTTTTGTTTCTTTAAAATAGCTTTCTTCTTTGAAGTAGGGGTTGGCAATATATTGGTTCTCCATATTCAAAGAGGTTCCTTCCCAATGATGCCATGTCCTTCCAAG
The DNA here is from genome assembly GCF_963548695.1 of uncultured Fretibacterium sp. Classification (NCBI taxonomy): domain Bacteria; kingdom Thermotogati; phylum Synergistota; class Synergistia; order Synergistales; family Aminobacteriaceae; genus Fretibacterium; species uncultured Fretibacterium sp. Next base: position 7,064 of record NZ_CAUUWA010000023.1, on the reverse strand, counting down.
CTTAAAGTCAAAACCCTTCCCGTTGTTTTTATTGAGACGGTATGTACGTATCTGCTTTTTGCAGTCGAAAGCCAAGTTTGTTCCTGGCAATTCGGTGAATTGCACTTCAGCCCCTTCGGCTGTCGATACGCGAGAGGGGGATGAGAAAAGCTCGTCATCGATCTCCCTTTGAGGCCGCATGTCCGTCCGGAACGCCGCGGGGACAACGCACCGGTGTTTTGTATCCGTTTGAAGCGTCTCCCCGCAGCCCAGGCAAACAGGCGCATCTTCTTCGTCATACCGGTGCCAGGTATGACACTTGGGACACTCGATGAGGTCGAATTGCTCATCGATGGGTTGATTGCCATAGGTGAGCGTAACCGTCTTCGTTCCCTTTGGAGCCCATGAACGAAAACGCAGAGAGCCTGAAAGACCTATCACGGTATGGGCCATCTTGTCTTTGACCAAGACCTTGCCTGGGGCAAACTCATCGATGGCCAAATCCAGATCTCGTTCGATCCCTTTGGGACAAAAGCTCTTCTGACCCTTCGTATCCTTTATAACATGCGTGTACAGGGTTCGGATGCGGGTTGGCATCCCATACATGGGTAGATAGCCCGTCTCGGCAAGAGCTTCTGCCAGCCCTTTCTCCTCCCAGTTTTGATGGGGAAAATTGCCTATTGCGGCGATGACCTCATCCACATCAAGCCCTTCAAGAAGTGTTTCCTTTTTTATCGCAGCGTCGATGTCTTGGACAAGCCATTCCGCACAGGAATCTCTTTCCGGGAGCGTTTTTTGCAAGGCCTTGTACAGACGCGGTTCCCAAAGGTCTCTTTTCTCATAAAAGTCTTTGCATTTCATGAAAACGCCATGCGTATCATAAAAACGAGAGGTGCTGTCCGGCGGCCACTCCTGCGGATAGGCTTCACGAAGCTCCTTGAAGGCCGCGGTTAGCCAATCCTTCAACAGAAGCCGACGCGGTATCGACGCGTGAGAGACGGCAAGGACCGGAGGCGGAGGTGCGTCCGAGGTGATGCTCTCCGGGTGTTGAAAGTAATGACTGTCGTGACTTCGCCCCCGACAAAACGTCAGTGCAAGGGAAAAAGCCTGTCCCCGTCTTCCGGCGCGTCCAATTCTCTGTTGATAGTTAAACCTCTGGGGCGGCATGTTGGCGTCCACCACCGCCTGAAGGGAGCCGATGTCAACCCCCACTTCCATCGTTGTCGTGACGGATAAAAGATCGATGTCCCGAACCCTTTTGCGAAGCGTCTCATCAACCTCGAACTCGTGCGTTCCGCTCTCATCGCGTTCGTCATCGCTTGTGCCGATGTGGATTCCCTTAAAGCGCCTCAGCCGTGCGGCAGGGTCGTCGGTCATCGCCGTCAACTCCTCGCATCTCAAGCGCAGAGGCGGCTCTGAACTCAGGGACTGCAAGGCCAAATGGTGATTTTTCCTAAGGGTGGACACGCTCCCGGAGGCTTCCTCTGGTAAAGGGGTGCAGCAGCGGGTGCAGAAAGCCGCTCCTCTGTGAAGATGAACCCTGGAGCACCGCGGACAGCGCCAGAAAGGGGCGTCATCCTGCAACAGCCTCAAATGCAGCGTTTGAGGAGCAATAACCCCGCCATGATGCCCGTCTTCGAAGAGGCGCCTAAGAAATTCTTCAAATATTTCCGCAACAGGTTTTCCTGGCCAACCAGCAGAGATAAACTTTGCCAGTCGTTTTTTGCGTTCTTTTCCGACATCTTCCCATCTGTTCCAACTTGGAGGCTGATTTCCCCAAGGGGTTTTATAACGATAGAAGTCTGCCATGACTCTCAACAGCGCGTCAAAAGGGGCGACTTCGGGGCGGGTTTCCCCAGCCCTCAATTTTAAACAGGCATAGGCCAAGCCGGCCTCCTCGAGGGCAAAGAAGGTCTTGGAAAAAACGACATCCAGGCAAAGAATTTGAAATTCGTTCACGCACTCATTTTGCGCCTCCCGAAGCGCAGAATCACACCGATTATCTTCGCGCCATCTGTAGGAATTGTCGTTCGCTCTCTCGAAGATTTCCTCCCAGAAGAACCCGGAGAATTTTTCATCCTCTTTTTCCGGAACTGCCAATTTTTTGAGCCCCGCAGGGTCGAAGGGATGGGTTCCCAGATCGATTAACTTGGACAACAGCGGTTTGATGGAACTTTTATTATTTCGAGGATCGAGATCCGCAACATTCGCAAGGGGAATAGAGTCCTCTTGCAGTGTATCCAATAAGGCCTCCAGTTCCTCGCATCGTTTCTTCCAATATTCAAGCTCCTGTTTATCTCCGTTCTTTCGAGCCTGTCTCCTCTTCTCTTCTGCCTTATCCAGCTCTTGGTCTATTTTTTCTCGTTCCTTCTCTCCAGATTTTTGCCTGTCATATTCCAATAGGGTATCCATAAGAATTCTGCGGCGCAGTTCTCGATGATAATTTTTTTCGATCCCCAAAGCGGCTCGGGCAGCGCCCTGTCGGCTGTCTGAAAAACAGATCAGCTTGGGTTGGTCGGAACCTTGAGAGGCTTCTGGGGAACGTTCGCACAGAATTCCGTAGAGGCGCGTCGTCAAAAGCTGAATGACCTTGTCGAAACCCGTCTGAAACGTGCGGATGGGCGGCATCTGTTTTGCCTTTTTTACCATCGTTTTTCGATCCTCACCGCAGAAGGGACAGACGCTGGGTGCTGCCTTCTTGGTGTCGTCCGCGACGAAAATCATTCCCTTGATCCAGGAGTCCTCAATTTTTGAGGGCGAAGGATTGACAAAAACCCTCCCTGTCTGGGGCTCCAAAAAAGCGGATTTCCATGAGGATTTATCGATGTCGTTGTTGGATTCCGGCGACAACAAAGGCGCAAATACGGCATATTGCTCATAAGACATCTGTTCAAATCGATGAGGTGATTCATTGGGCAGTTTGGAGGTATCCATCTCCGAGGGCAGGAGCTCGATAAACTTCTCCTCTTTGAAGTGATCCGGTCTCATCTCCCTGGAGCGATGCCCGCCGACAAACAGCGCGCCGCACGTCTCACAGCGCAGCAGCTCGACGTAAGTCCCCTCAGGACAGGCCGAGAGCCCTTTTTGTATCGTCAGGTTCCGATAGGACACACGACCGTCCTCCAGTGACGGAATGGCAAACAGGCCATCCAGCCCTTTGAAGAAGGTGTGCATCCTGATATTGTTGGCTCGAATACCATGCTGCCGATCACCCCATCCGCGCAAGATCAGAAGCCCTCTCAGCGCGTCGGAGGCGTCCTTTCCCTTTCCAAACAAGCGCTCTGCCAGTACGGAGGCGGAGGTTGCCCGAATTTGCTTTGTGTCAAGATCCCAGCAGGCACAGGTAAGCAGGTCTCCCGCTTTTTCGATGCAGCCGTTTAAGATGTCCTCTTTCGAGTCCCCTATGGATGGCAGGTTCAAGGCCTTTACCAGACACGGGGCAGCGGCGTCAAGGTCCTGGCGGAACGCCTCACATACCTCTTGCCGGTCGAGATACCGCTGCAGCAAGTCCTTGAAGGGGACGGGATCGAGTTGTCCCACAGCGTCCCCCTGAGGGAGCAATTGCTCTCCAGGGACAATGGCCTGCGTCCAATCCTCCTTTGACGGAAAATGGGACGTATCCTTTTTCCAAAGTCCGTTCCTCCCGAACATATCCTGAAGAAAGACTTTACTTTTCGTTCCCGCCTCTCCCTGGATTGGTAGGGAGGCGCTGGTCGCCAAAATACGCAGCTTGTGGCGGTGTTCAGGAATGTCCAATCCCAATCGTCTTAAGAGGAGGCGTATGAGGTTTGCAACCTCTCCCCCAGCGGATCCTCGATAAAGATGCAGTTCGTCCAAGATTAAGAAAAAAACGGCGTCATCGTCCGCGATAATCCAGTCGCGCGTCTTGGCAAGGAGGGGCTCCTCTTCCTCCCGCGCCAACATCACGCTCAACATGGAGGTGTTCGTGATCAGGATATCCGGAGGGGTCTCCTGCATATCCCATCGGCTCAGGAGCTCGCCTCCATCCGTTCGGGGAAAATTGAAACGAACGTTCACATCTTCGGAACCCTCACATTTTTTCTGAGTCGCTTCCGCATCCTGAAAAATTTTCCGCAAATCCTGCTCTCCACGTGCCTTTTTTTGTTCCCATTCCTTTTTGCTCTCCTTTTCCAGATAAGACGCTCTCGGGTGCCTGTAAAACCCCGTGGGGCGCGTTGCACTGGTGTAGCGGCCGAAGAAAATCCTGTTGCCCTTGAAGTGTTTGTCCATGACCTCATGAGCCTCTTCGGAATCAAGCGCTTTTCTGAGCCGTACCAATTGGTCCTCCACCAGGGCATTGAGTGGATACAGGATCAAGGCGCGAACGGCTTTTTTTCTTTCAGGAGATTCCCCGGAACGGTGTGGCTTGAATTTTCCATCCTCGTTCCACCATTTATTCTCTTTCAAGAACCCCGCTTTGGGACAGGGCCATTTTACCGCCTCGTTGGCCAGGGATGCGAAAACAGGCATCAAAAAGGACTCGGTCTTTCCGGATCCGGTTCCGGAGGTGATGATCCCCGGCTCTCCCTGACGGATCCCTCTTTTCAACATCTCCTCCTGATGGGAATACACCTTATAATCTCTCATAAATCCGGTGTCGGTCAAAAGAGCTTTCCAGGCGTCCCTTCCTTCCCGGGAGAAATGATCTGGCCACAGGTCAGAAGATTCCGCCAAATTGGCGATTGTAGAACCCGAGGACCTGTATCGAGGGATGGGCTCAAAATAGGGTTCCGTTGTCAGCATCCCAGGTTGACGAAAGATGTTTCGTCTTTCCTCCATCAAGCCTTCATCAATGACGCGAAATTCCGTGTCCAGATAAGCAATATAAAAGTCCCGAATTTTCTCGAAGCTGCCGATAGGATCGATCATAACGTTTCACTCCCCATTCCAGATAAAACGCAGCAATTCCCCTTCGTACCTTTCTTCAAGGGAAAGGTTGATATTCAGGCGAGCTTGCAGATATTTGATCTGCGCCTCGGGGTCTCGTTCCGATAAGGAATCGACAATATTTTCCCATTTTCCCGATGAGAATGCCCCATACCGATTTTGTTCGGATGCCGAGATTCTTCGTCCGGATGAAACCGAGAAAAGTTTCAGATCCTCAAGCAAAAAACAGGGGACGCGGAATGAACTTTTTCCATCCACCAGGGATGCTGCGAGAAGAACGTTTTTCGGCCATGAAATTCCGTTCCCGTCTCCAATGGGGAGTCGTATCGCTTCATCCCTGTATGCCGCCAGCAAAAGAGGGAGGTAGGCTTCCAATGGAGAACGATTGATTCCCTCCAAAACCACAAGCAATAAACGTTCTTTGTTATGATTGTCCGCTGCGGAGTACAGAATCCGAGACAGGTCGGATGGAACAGGAGCGTCTCCCCCGTATAGAGTGCTCTGCTCCAGAAGATCCTGAGTTCGGTAAGTCGCCGCGGATATGGGATACCAAAACACGCTTCCTCCGCAAAGGGATGCGGCCAGAGTATGAATCGCCGCCCAACTCTGATTTCCCCATAGGACGGGCAGCTGACGCATTCCCATGTACCCGACCATCCTCAGCAGGATGTCCTTCTCCAAATTTTGTCCCTTGCTGTTTTGAGAAAAGATTTCATGAAGTATTTCTCTCTCCGTGATTGGCTCCGCGTTGTGATGCTGAGGGGGGAAAGGTATGAGCTCCGGTGATGACTTTTTCCTCGAAACGTTGTTTTCTGAGGGAAGCAGGGCATGAAACAACGAGGACTCTGCGAGGGTTTCCAGAGCCTTGTCGGTCATCGAACGCAATTTTTCACCAAAAACAGCTAATTCCTGTTGTCTTTCACGGATTAGCGCTTTTTTTTCACTTCGAAGAGCGTCAAGTTCTTTCTGAGCGCTGTCCTTTTCCTTCTTCAGGCGAGAGAGCTCGTTTTTGAATTGGGATTGCTCCTCGTGTATTTTTGCGAACCCCTCTTCTCGAGTTTTGTCCATTTCAAGTTCTCTTTTTTTCCGTTCTTCCTCCATTTTACCCTCAAGGACTTTGAGTCGTTTTTCCTTCTCCTCTTTCAGCCAATCTTCGATATTGTATTCTTTTAGATAGTGTTCGTGAAATATTTCAACAAAATCGTCGATGTAGTCTTTGTTTTTCTTCGCTGCTTCCAGGATCGATGCTATACGCCTGGTGTTTTTAAGTTTATGTTCTTCCTTTTCCGATATTTGAAACAATTTATTACAATATTCTTTATAGAGAGTATTGGTGACCTCAAGGGCTTTAGCCGCCTCAGGGTCGATCTTCCTGAACTTTTTTAGTAAGCCGCTCAACAGCGTTTCACCGCTCTGTATGTTTTGACTCTTTTCCGGTAACAGATTTTTCCCCGGATAAAGAACACCGATGTTCGTTCCATTGACGTAACAGGAACAAATATAATTTTGAGGTATGGAGTATTGATCAACCGCATCGGCACGAGCCTGATCTAACCGATACTCATTGTTGTTACTGCTGCCTAGCTTTAAATAAGATCTCCTTAAACAAAGCCATTTTTCTTCTTTGGATTCGTCGTGAAAGTTCAAGTAAATCTTGTCTGTAACAATATTTGTTAATGGACTTTTTGATAAAAAATCCGCGATACCATCCAGATCTGTAGATTTTTCAAATAAATATCTGCACTCACAAGCCTTTTCAATTATATTTGTGACATATTCCTTGCCATAACTGTTCGTTTGAGTTTCGACCCAAAGCAGCTCCCCCTTCTGCAAGGGGTGCCATAGAGGAAAATTCTCTAACAAAAGCAGGATCGGTTCAGCCTCGGACTTCTCTCCCATGTCATCGCAGAGTGCGCTTAAATCAACAGTTTTCCCATCGAGTTTTACGACTTGAGTCAGGACTTTTCTCAATGTCCGTTCCCTCCATTTCTCCATAAAACTGGAAGATGCCTTGCTCGGTTTTGCCCCTGACGCCACCGCAGGATATTGGAAGGGCGTTCTTTGTCTCCCAGGGAAAAGGGTAAAGTCATATTGATACCAATTCGCTCTTAACAAGAATGTAATACTAATCCGCCTTTAAAGAGGATTTAATCCAAGGAAAGAGTGTGAGAGATTGA
>NZ_CAUUWA010000022.1 GCF_963548695.1 uncultured Fretibacterium sp. | reverse complement strand
CCCCCGCCCCGCCCCCTCCTGCTGGCGGGGGCCGGGGGGGGGGGTGTGTTGTGCGGGCGGGGGGGCGCGCCCCCGGGCCCCCCCCCCCCCCACGCCAGTGGGCGACGCGGGTCTGGGCTCGGTGGCGTTGCTGGCTCTCCTTCCCCTCTGCATCCGGCGTCGGCGCTAAGCCGCTGCGCAGGACAAACGCGACAAACGCGCGGCCCCCGATACGGGGCCGCGCGGCCGGGCCGGGAAGGGGCCGGCGCTTCTCCCCTGTTCCCAATCCGACGAAATAGGCCCCCCGTCGGCGGAGGGGCCCGATTTCAAAACGGAAACCGCAGGAGGAAGGGATTACGCCTCGATGGGCAGTTCCTCCTTGTCGTCGCGCGGGAAGGTCGAGGTCCAGGTTCGGACGGGCAGCCCCCAGATTTTGATGAAGCCGACGGCCGCCGAGTGATCGAACGCATCCCCCTCGGAGTAGGTCGCCAGGTCGTGCCTGTAGATCGTCTTGCCTGCCTTCATTCCCCGGACGACGGCCTGCCCCTTGAAGAGCCGGACCTTCACCGTGCCGCTCACATACTTCTGAGTCTCGTCGATAAAGGCCCCGATGCAGTCCCTGAGCGGCGAGAACCAATAGCCCTCGTAGGTCAGCTCCGCAAAACGCACCTCGAGCTCCCTCTTCGAGATGAGCACGCGCTTGTCCAGCGTCATGGTCTCCAGGGCCCTGTGGGCGTTCAGCAGCGTGATGGGGCCGGGGCACTCGTAGACCTCGCGGCTCTTGAAGCCGACCAGCCGGTCCTCGACCATGTCGACGCGGCCCACGCCGTGTTTGCCGGCCAGTTCGTTCAACTTGAGAATCAGGCTGACCCCGTCCATCCTCTCGCCGTTCAGTGCGACCGGAAGCCCGCGCTCGAAGGCAATCTCCACGAAGTCCGGCTCGTTGGGTGCATCCAGAGGGTTGGCCGTTAGCTCATAGGCGTCCTCCGGCGGCTCATTCCACGGATCCTCCAGCATGCCGCACTCGATGGAGCGGCCCCAGAGGTTCTCGTCGATGCTGTAGGGGGAGCTGGCCGTCGCCTTGACGGGAATCCCGTGCTTCACGGCATAGTCCATCTCGGCCTCACGGCTGAAGTGCCAGTCCCGGACCGGCGCCAGGACCTCCAGCCTGGGATTCAGCGCCGTGGCGCAGACCTCGATGCGCACCTGGTCCTGCCCCTTCCCGGTGCAGCCGTGGGCGACCGCCACGGCCCCCTCCTTGTTGGCGATATCCACCAGGGTCTTGGCGATCAGAGGTCGGGACAGGGCCGAGGTCAGAGGATAGGTCCCCTGATACATCCCGTTGGCCTTCAGCGAGGGCCAGACATAATTCTCGACGAAGGTCTTTTTCAGATCGAAGATATAGGCCTTCACGGCGCCGCTGTGCAGGGCCTTGCTCTTCGCCGCCTCGAGGTCGATAACCTTCTGCCCCACGTCCGCCGTCATCGTGACCACGTCGTACCCCTGCTCCGAGAGCCAGACCACCGCCACCGAGGTGTCCAGACCGCCGCTGTACGCAAGGACGACCTTGCCCTTCTTGCCCGCCATCTCTAAAACTTCCTTCCTGGATTAGTATCGAAGAACCCATTTGGTATCGAAGACCCCTTATCGAAGGTCGACCGAAACTCCACGGCCGAAAGGTCATCTTCGACCTCGAAATCCCGCCCACGAAAAAAAACAGGAGCGCCGAGGGATTCACCCCCGACGACAAGAAGTATAGAGAACAATAAACAAAAAGTCAACAAATAAATATATAGTTTACTTTTATTTATTTTCTTGGAGCTCTCTTCGGCCCTCGTCCTCACGAAACATTGGCGGCGGAGCTCCCAGCTCCTGGGATCAGGAGGGGAAGCCGAAGGGGAGCAGGCCCCACAGCAGGCTAAAGATCGGGTTGAAGAGGACGTCGACGATCCCCGTCATCAGAAGGACCAGAAGGATGATCATGCCGTACCGCTCCAGCCAGTAATAGTACCGCAGGTACCTGAAGGGCAGAAAGGCCTCCAGCACCCTCGAGCCGTCGAGCGGCGGGACGGGGATCAGGTTGAAGGCGGCCAACCCCACGTTGATGGCGATCATCTGAATCAGAACCGTGATGCCGGCCCTTCCGGCAAGGCGGTACCAGGGCTCCCCCAGGAAGCGCAGGAACAGCACGCAGACGACCGCCGTCAGGATGTTCCCCGCGACCCCGGCCAGGGAGACGATGACGAGGTCCCGGCGCGGATGGCGGAAGTAGCGCGTATTGATCGGGACGGGCTTTGCCCACCCGAACCCCACGAGCAGGAGCATGAGCGTCCCCACAAGGTCGAAATGGTCCAGGGGATTCAGGGAGAGCCGTCCCGACCGCTCGGCCGTGGGGTCTCCCACCAGCTTGGCCGCATAGCCGTGGCAGAACTCATGGAACGATATCGCCCACAGCACGGCGGGCAGCGTCAGCAGCAACATCATCGGATCCTGTAAAAGCCTCAAAACCTCCACTCCTTCCCGGGGACCCCAAATCCGAAAACGGGGTCCCCGCTCCCCCCGCTCCGCAGGACAGCCGGGATGGGGGTTCCCACTCATTGTACAGGCCAGCCGGAGAAACCCGCCCTCGTAAAATGCCGGACAGGACCGCCAAGGGAATTACCGTCTGTGGGCCAGGCGGCTCTCGACGTAGCCGATCTCGCCCTCCCGCGTCGAAAGACGCCCGTCCATGCGGGCCAGCCGTATCCCCTGGAGCACCTCCCCGATCTCGGCGCCCCTCAGCCCCATACCGACGAGGTCGTCGCCGGTGAGCTCTCCCCTCAGCGGGATCCAGGAGAGCAGGTGCCGGACGGCTTGACGCCGGGATTGCCAACGCTTCATGCAGGTCATCCAGAACAGGAGGGGCGCCGGTCCATACGGTTTGAAAAAGAGGTAGATCTCCGAATTTTTCGGGTTCTTCCTTCCCCCCAGGAACTGCTCCACCTGCGGCCAGCAGTCGAAACAGATCGACATCTCCCGCCGTTCGGCGGGGCGCAGCCCCAGACGGTCCATGGCGGCGAAGCGCACGGCCGGCGGCGATTTGGCCAGCACCACGGCCATGCCGACGACCCATTCCATCCCCTTGAAGTCCACCCCCACCCTGCGCGCGCGCGGCAGGAACCGCTCGAGGACGTGCAGCCTCCGCTCTATGGAGGTTCCAAGGCGGAATCCGGGGAACAGCGCCTCCCAGACCCCCAGCTCCTGCATTCGCATCACGATTCGGCGAAAACGGGCCTCGCCGGCGCCGATCTCGAGCTCCATACGCACCCGCCCCCCGGAGAGGCGCCCCAGCAGCCCTCCCCCCACCGCGCTGTGCAGGAGCCGCAGAGTGTTGTCCTCGAAGCGCAGCCCCAGACGCTGTTCCAGCCGGATGCCCCTGAGGATCCGGGAGGGGTCCTCCACGAAGCTGAGGTTGTGCAGGATGCGCAGGACGCCCTCCCGGAGGTCCTCCCTGCCCCCGAAATAATCCGTCAGGGTCCCCCAATCCCCCTCGCTCAGGGAGACGGACATCGCGTTGATGCTGAAATCGCGCCGCGCCAGATCCTGCTTCAGGGAGTCGCCGGCGACCGTCGGCTGGGCCGCCGCGTGCTCGTAGAACTCCCGGCGCGCCGTCGCGATGTCCACCTTCAGCCCGTCCGGGAACGTGATCGTCCCCGTCTTGTAACGCCCGTGCACCGTGCCCCGGCACCCCGGCTCGTCCCAGCTGCGGACCAGCTCCTCGGCGTCCCCCTCGACGGCGATGTCGAGGTCGAGGTTCCTCACCCCCATCAGGATGTCCCGGACCGTCCCACCCACCAGGTAGGCCTTCATCCCCATCGTCTCGGCCCGGGCGCCGATGCGGTGCAGCAGGTCGAGGATGCGCGGGGAGAACGAGGACTCCATCAGCGGGGCGATCCCCTCCATCCAGAGGAAGCCAGACCTCGCGTCCGTCTCCCCCGAGGGCTGAAAGTTCCGATAGAGGGCGCGGACGAGGTCGGCCCGCGTCAGGATGCCCACCAGCCTGCCGCTCTTGAGCACCGGAAGCCGCTCGAAGCTGTAGGTCGCCATCAGCCGGTGCGCCTCGTCGATCGAGGCCTCAGAGGATATCCCGATGACGCCCTCCGTCATGAAGTCGCGGATACGCGCGCGGTCGAAGCCGTGCAGATGCGCCTTGTCCAGGTCCTTGCGCGTCATCATGCCCGCGACCTCGCCGTTCTCCAGGGCGACGGGCAGAGCCTGGTGGCCGAAGCGGATCATCGTCCGATACGCCTCGTCCACCATGGCGTCGGGGGAGACCGCCAGGACGGGGGAGGTCATGACGCTCGCCACGTCGAGCATCCGGGGGATGCGCCGGTGCAGGTCCTCCTCCAGCTCCGCCAGCAGCTCCTGCGGGTCCCGGTTCAGGATCGTGGCCGAGCCCGCCTGGAGGTGACCGCTGCCGCCGTAGGGCGTCAAGAACTCCTTGACGTTCAGCACCCCGGGGGCGCTGCGGACGATCAGGCTGATCTTGCGCCCCCCGCTGCGCACCGCCGCCAGGGTGACGTGGGACTCGCAGTAGTCCCTCAGGCGGTGCACGAAGAGGGAAAGGCCCTCCACGTACTCCTCCGTCTCCGCCCAGGTGGACAGCACCTTGGCCCCGTTGATGTAGCTCTCCCGGGCGTTCTCCGCCAGGACGTCCAGCAGGTGCCGCTCCGCCGCCGGCATGGAGACCTCCGCCCGCGCCAGGATTCGGGACAGGTCCGCCCCCATCTCCCTCAGGCGGGCCACCGCCAGGACGTCCCGCGCGGTCGTGGACTCGTAGGTCAGGGCCCCCGTATCGTCGTAGATCCCGAGGGCGAAGAGCGTCGCCTCCTCGGGCGATATGGGCTTGCGCTCCCTGACGAGCTGCTCCACGAGCATCGTCACCGTCGCCCCTATGGGAGCCCACTGCATCGTCTCGGCGGGTATGTCGTCCACGGTGGGCGGGTGGTGGTCGTAGATATGCACGCTCACGTCATGCCGTCCGGCGAGGGCCGCGAAGGTGCCGATGCGGCTCCGCGCCCGCGTGTCCACGACAACCATCAAGGTCACCTGTTCCATGGGAACCTTCTTGGGCTTCAGAAGCTTCCACTGGTGCCCGTAGTGCGCCATGAAGTCCCGCACCTTGCGGCCCATGGCGCCCGGGGGGCAGATCATCGCGTCCGGGTAGAGCTTCCGGACGGCGATCATGCTCGCCAGGGAATCGAAATCGGTGTTCAGGTGACTGGTGATCAGCTGCATCGCAGGGACGCCCCCTTCAGTTTTTCGATCACGGCACGCTCATGGACGGCGCGGACGGAACGCTCCAGGTCGTCCAGGCCGCCGTCGTTGCGCACCACGAAGTCGCTTCGGGCGGCCCGTTCCTCCGAGGGCAGGAAGAAGGCCTCCCGCCGCGAAAGCTCCGCGTCGTCCCACCCGCGCGCCCGGCAGCGCTCCGCCCTGACGGCCCGCGAGGCCGTCACGAAGACCGTCGCCGTGGCCCAATCGGGGACGCCGGACTCGAAGAGCATCGGGATCTCCGCAACGGCCCACTCCCGTTCGGGGTCCAGCGACGCGACGCGGCGGGCCAGCTCCGCCCTCGTCGGCGGGTGCAGCAGGGCGCAGCCCCAGTCGTACTCGGCCCGCGAGGAGAACAGACGCGCGGCAACATGGGCGAACACGACGCGTCCCTCGGAGTCGAGGATCCCCGATCCCCACCGCCCGACCGCGGCCCCGACGATGTCCGGCCGCATCCAGAGCTCCGCCACGACGGCGTCCGCGTCGAGCCTCACGCCCCCGAGCGACTCGAACAGGCGGGCGACCGTGGACTTACCAGCCCCGACGTCCCCGGTAACCGCCACTGCCGTTATAGCCGCCATAGCTCCGCCTTCCCCCTCCATACCCGTCCCAGGCCCCCCGGCGTTCCTCGCCGCCCCGGTCGTCCAGGTTCTTGAACGTATCGGGGATCTCGAAGAGGAAGCGCGAGAACCCCTTGTCGAGCGTCGTGCCGTAGAGCCGCCGGCTGCGGGCCGCCGTCAGGTAGAGCCGCTCCTCGGCACGCGTCATGCCGACGTAGCAGAGCCGGCGTTCCTCCTCCATCTGCGCGGGATCGTCCTTCGCGCGCGAGCTCGGGAAGACGTCCTCCTCGAGCCCGACCAGGAACACCACGGGGAACTCCAGCCCCTTGGCCGCGTGCAGCGTCAGCAGGCCGACGGAGCGCCGGTCGTCGGGGTCCTGGGTGTCCGCGTCCGTGAAGAGTGCCGCCTCCGCCAACGCCTCCGCCAGGTCCCCCTCGGGGACGACGGACCGCAGCTCCATGACGTTCTCGATGCGGTCCTCCCAGTCCTCGGGGCTCTTCTCCCTCAGCAGTTCCTCGTAGCCCATGTTCGAGAGCACGTGGTCGACGGCGGCCCCCACCCCGCGCTCCGCAGCCCTCAGAAGCCCCGACATCTGCCTGCCGAAGAGGGCGACCGCCCCCCCGACCTGTCCCCTCACCGGAAAGGCCCCCTCCCCCACGGCGCGCCAGAAATCCGCGGCCGGCGAGGCGGGCACGACGCCGGAGGCCTGCCACTCGGCCCATTCCTCCCTCTTCTTCGGCCCCATGCCCTTGACCGCAAAGGCGGCCACGCGCTCGAAAGAGGTGCGGTCATCCGGGTTCACGGCCAGCTTCAGAAACGCCAGGACGTCCCGCACCTCCCTGCGCTCGTAGAACGCCGTCCCCCGGACGATCCTGTAGGGGATGCCCGCCTCCAGGAGCTTCTGTTCGTAGAGGCGGCTCATGGCGTTCTGGCGGTACAGGATGGCCATGTCACCGTAGCCGTAGCCGTGGCCCAACTTGAGACGCCCGATCTCCGCGGTGATGAAGCCGGCCTCCTGAAGGTCGCTGTTCGCGAGCAGGGTGTAGACCTTCTCGCCCGCCCCCCGGGCGGTCCTGAGATCCTTCTCCCTGCGCGCGGAGTTGTTGCGGATCAGGGCGTTCGACGCCCCCAGGATGTTTCCGGTCGAACGGTAGTTCTCGTCCAGGATGATGGTGCGGGCCTCCTTCTGCCCCTCCCCTCCCGTGAAGTCCCGTTCGAAGTTCAGGATCATCCCGATGTCCGCCCCGCGCCAGCCGTAGATGGACTGGTCCGGGTCGCCCACTACGTTCAGGCGGCACTCCGGCCCCGTGAGGTAGCGGAGCAGCAGGTACTGGGGACGGTTGACGTCCTGGTACTCGTCCACGAGCAGCCAGCGAATCCGCTCGCGCTCCCTCCGCCGCACCTCCTCGTCCCCGGCGAGGACCTGCAGGGGGACGATCATCAGGTCGTCGAAGTCCACGGCGCCGCGGGACCGCAGCTCCCTGCGGTACGCCCGGGCGGCGTCCAGGTAGAGCCCCTCCAGGATGGACTCCCGGCTGCCGGGGGTCCAGGCCGCCCGGTCCCGGGATATGGCGTCCAGGACCGAGGCGGGCTCGACGTCCCTGGTGTTCACCCCCATCCCCTCCAGGATCTGTTTGACCAGCGCGCGGCTGTCCCCGCGGTCGAAGACGGCGAAGCCCGGCTTCACACCCGCGACAGCCTCCGCGGCCTCGCGGTTCCGGAAGAGGAACTTCAGGCCGAAGGCGTGAAAGGTACTGACGCGCACATCCCCGGCCCCCGAGGGGACGAGTGCCGAGACGCGTTCGCGCATCTCCCCGGCCGCCTTGTTGGTGAAGGTCACGGCCGTGATCTCCCACGGTTTCGCCAGGCCCTCCGCCAGGAGCCACGCGATCTTGTGCGTCAGGACCCGCGTCTTTCCGCTCCCCGCCCCGGCCAGGATCAGGAGCGGCCCGTCTATGTACGTCACGGCCTCCCTCTGCCTGGGCGAGAGGCGGTCCAGAATGCCTTTATCCGACATGATATCGTCTCCTTAAGATTTTCCGCCTCCGGCGGCCCCCACACAGGAGCGGGCAACCGAAGCCATCCCCCGGAAAGCTACGCCTCGGGCTCGTTCCCCGCCTCCACCTCCATGGAGTCGATGGAGAGCTCCAGGCCGGACAGAAGTTCCACGTCCGGGCTTCCGCATTTGGGGCAGAGGAAGGCCGTGCTCTCGCTGTCGGCGACCTTTCCGCAGGCCCTGCAGCGGAAGACGATGGGCATGGAGAGGATCGACAGGTTCGCCCCCTCGGTGACGGTCCCCTTCGAGACCACGGAGAAGGCAAAGGACATCAGCTCGGGGTTGACCTTCCTCATCCCCCCGACCTTCAGCACGATCCGGCGGACGCGCCTCCAGCCCGAACGCTCGCAGAGGTTCAGGATCGCGTTGTTTACGGATTCCGTCAGGGACAGCTCGTGCATCTGGTACACCACCCTCTTATCGAGCCTCCCGGGAGGCGAGGGCCGACACCGCCCGGACAAAACGTTCCGTCATCCCGGGTGCGAAATCCAACCCCGCCCGGCCCCGGATCAGCTGGATCAGGATCCGTTCCGAAGCGCTGTCCAGGGCACTCAGGTCTCTCAAGGAGGACAGGTAATCGACGATCAGGATCGCCAGCCTCAGGATGGAACTGCCCAGCGGGACCTTTCGGGACACGTCATCCGGATCGAAGGGAGCACGATGAAACCGGATGATATCGGCTATTCCCCTCATCCGCTCTATCTTCTCCAGCAGTCGTGCGGACTGGACAGAATAATCCTCAACCTCGCAGAAAGCCGGATCGGAAGAGGCCTTGACGCGCTCCTGATAGATCGATATCTTCCCGAGATTGTACAGCAGGGCCGCCGCCCGAAGCTCCCGCAGCTCTCCCTCCCTAAGCCCCATCTCCCTGCCAAGCTGCAGGGAGAAAACGGCGATCTGTTCATTCCGGCTGGCGATCTCGGACTCCTGGGCGATGAGGATCTCGTAGAACATCTCGACCATGGCGTCAAAATCGTGCTCCAGCCTCTGCTCCAATTCCACCTCCTCGGTCCGGTCGAACAGAATCTCCATGAAGAGCCCCGTATCCCGCCCCTCGGCGTCTCGAAGGGGAAAATTGACGATCGAGCTGAAACGGACCGATCCAAAACGCGGAACGGTGGCGAGGGGCCTCTGGACCTCCCCCATCGTCTCCCGGCAGCGATCCAACATACAATCGCAACAGGGTCCCGCATAGCCAAAGAGCTCGTAGCACCTTTCGGGGAGGTGGACTCCTTCCTCCCTTCCCAGGGCGGCATTCAAGGTCGGATTGACGTGAACCAACCCCCGGTCTTCACGCACTACGAGGAAGTGCAGAGGCACGTTCTCCATGATCATCCGGACGTATTCGTGCTGGACGACCTCGGTAAAGGGAAGGTGCCGGCGCATTCGCATCAGCCTCCGATCTCCGACAACTCTTTCGTCTCCAGCAGCTCCAGCATGGCCTGGGCCACTTGGGGATCGAAGTGGGTCCCGGCCCCTTTGCGAAACTCCTCTTTGATGAACTCGCGGTCCCTGGGCTCCTTGTAGGAACGCCGGGAGGCCATGGCGTGAAAACAGTCGGCAGCCGCGATGATGCGCCCCTCCCAGGGGATCTCCTCCCCCTTCAATCCATCCGGGTAGCCCTTTCCGTCGTAGCGTTCGTGATGGGCACGGATGATGGGACCGATATCACGAAAACGGATGAACCGGGCGACCATCTCCGCCCCTCGGGCCGGATGCGTCCGGATCACCCCGAACTCCTCGTCCGTCAGACGGCCGGGCTTGTTGAGGATAGCCCAGGGAACGCCCACCTTCCCGATATCGTGGAGCATCCCCGCGACCTCCATCCGGAACTCCTGCTCCTTGGGCATCTCCAGTTTCCGCGCCAGAGCCAGGCTGACGTCGCGCACACAACGGGAGTGCCGCGCCGTGTAGGTATCCTTGGAGTCCAGGATCTGGGTCAGCATATCGGTCAGGGCCATGAAGTCCTGTTCCAGACGATCCCGATACTCCCGGATACGGGTCTTGTCCACCAGAAACTCGATCACCCGTTCGACCCGTCCCTCCCGTTTCACGGGAATATCGTGGATCTCCAGCATGACGGCGGAGCCGTCCTTTCGGGTCTGCCGCTTCATCGAGACGGCCTTCATCCCGGACTGAAACACCCTGGCCATCATGCACCCCGGACAGGGTTCGGTCTTGCCCGTCAGCTCGAAACATCGTTTGGTCAGGATCTCGTCCTTGGAAAAGGCCAGGGTACTGGCCAGCCGATCATTGACGTAATGCACGTTGTAGTCCCGATCCAGAAGCGCGATGCTCGTGGGGGTCCGTTCACCCAGGATCTGCAGCAGCTTCTCGCCGGCAATCTTCTCGAAATCGAGATCGAACACAGAATCAGCCATGATCTTAAGACTCGTCCTCTCCGTAACGATTGTCCACCCCTCTTTACGGGAACAACCGGTTTATCCCGAAATCGCAATGCTCTCGAGGCGCAGGGAAAGAGATTCCCACTGGTCGTAGGCCTCCGAGAGCTCGTCCGAGAGCGCGCTGCGCTCCACCATGAGCTCCCGAATCCGCGCCGAGTCGGCGAGCACCGCAGGATCGCTCAGGTCCGAGTCGATCGCATCCCTGCGGGACTCCATACCCTCGATCCGCTTTTCCAGGGGCGTCAGCTCCCTGCGGATCTCGCGCCGCTCCCGTTCGGCCCGCTCCCGCTCCGCGGCCACCCGCCTGCGGGCCTCGCGGGCGTCCGCGACCCGGAGCGCCCCGTCGGGTTCGGGGCCCCCGTCCCGGCGCTCCATCTCCTCCCGCTTCTCCAGGAACCAGGAATAGTTGCCGGGATAGTCGTAGAGCCGCCCGCCGCGAATCTCGAGGACCCGCTCCGCCAGGGCGTCCAGAAAATGGCGGTCGTGGGAGACGATGAGAAGCGTCCCCCGGTACTGGAGCAGGGCGTTCTGTACCAGTTCCCGGGTGCTCCGGTCAAGGTGGTTCGTCGGCTCGTCCAGGATCAGGAGGTTGGTCTCGGCCAGCATGAGCTTGAAAAGGGCCAGACGCGCCTTCTCCCCTCCCGACAGGACGGACACGCGCTTATGGATGTCCTCCCCGGAGAACAGGAACGCGCCCAGCAGGCTGCGGCGGCCGACGTCGTTCAGGACAGAGGGCGCCGATCGGGCCTCCTCCCATATCGTATGGGAATAATCCACGTTCTGCGCGCTCTCCTGAGAGTAGAAGGCTGCCCTGACGTTGTGCCCCAGCCGCACGGCCCCGGTGGTCGGCTCCTCGGTCCTGCTCAGGAGGCGCAGCAGGGTGGACTTCCCCGCCCCGTTGACGCCCACCAGGGCGACGCGCTCCCCGCGGTTGATGGAGAAATCGAGCCCGTCGAAGACCCGTTTTCCGTCGTACTCCCTGGAGAGGCCGCGGGCGCTCAGGACCTCCCAGCCGCTGTCCGGGGCCTCGGGGATGCGGAACCGGACCTCCTTGTCGGGGCCGTCCAGCACGATGGGCTCCATCTTCTCGAGCCGCTTCAGGCGACTCTGTACCTGGGCCGCCTTGGACGATTTGTAGCGGAAGCGGTCGACGAAACGCAGGGTCTCCTCCACGCGGCGTCTCCGCTCCTCGGCCGTGCGCTCCAGCCGCTCCCGGGCCCATTGCTTCTCCAGCAGATAGCGATCGTAGCCGCAGGGGTAGAGCGTCAGGCGGCCGTGCTCGAGCTCCACTATCTGCTCGGCCATGTTCTCCAGAAAACGGCGGTCGTGCGACACGGCGACGACGGCCCCCTTATGGCCGCGCAGCCATCCCTCGAGCCATTCCATGCTCTCGGTATCCAGGTGGTTCGTCGGCTCGTCCAGCAGCAGCACGTCGGGGGCGGAGAGCAG
The DNA here is from genome assembly GCF_963548695.1 of uncultured Fretibacterium sp. Taxonomy (NCBI): domain Bacteria; kingdom Thermotogati; phylum Synergistota; class Synergistia; order Synergistales; family Aminobacteriaceae; genus Fretibacterium; species uncultured Fretibacterium sp. The sequence continues at coordinate 22,617 of NZ_CAUUWA010000022.1, read as the reverse complement.
CAGGGCCGCCATGGCGATGCGCATCTTCCATCCGCCGGAGAACTCCGAGCACTTCCGCGCCCCATCCTCCTGCGCAAACCCCAGGCCGCGCAGCACCTTCAACGCCGCCGCCTCGAAGCCGAAGCCCCCCAGGTGCTCGAAATGCCGTTCCAGACGGGAGTGTTCGTCCAGCAGTCCGCCGAGGTCCCGCGTCCCCTCGTCCGTCCGGGACAGGGCGAGCTCCACCGTGCGCAGGCGCGCCTCCAGCCCCGCGAGCCCCACGCGTTCCTTCAGAAGGTCCAGGACCGGAACGGGCTCCAGCTCCACGAGGTCCTGGGGCAGGTAGCCGACCCTCAGCCCCCTGGAACGCTCGACGCGTCCTCCGTCCGGCTCGATCTCCCCCGTCAGGACGCGCAGCAGCGTCGTCTTCCCCGCCCCGTTGTTGCCAACGAGCCCCATCCGGGCCCGATCCCCTATCAGGCAGCCGACATCGTCGAAGACGACCTTCTCCCCGAAGGCCAGCTGAAGCCCCTTGATGTCGATCAGAACAATCCCTCCCGTAACCTTACGGCATATGCCGCCATCTCACTAAAAAGTATATACCACGGCGCAAGTGCCGGGGAAAGGCGTTCCTATCGGGCGGTAGACAGCAAAAAGCCGCCTTCCGCTCAACTTTCGTCCCCGAACCGGAAGGGGACAAAAATATTAATGATGGCGGATTCCCCTCCGGAACCCGCCATCATCGACTACGTACAGTCCACAGGTATCTCTTGAAAACGTTTATTCACATCCCCTCTTCCGCAGAGGCATCTCAGGCGGACACTTTGGCCATGACGGATTCCCCATAACCGACAATGACCCGAATGTACCCTGCCAGGGCCTGATTCACCTCCTCGTCCCCGGTATCGACGTACAGCGATTTTCCGAAGAGGGAGAGCATCTTATTTTTCGATGCAGCGACAATAATGTTCTCCCTCCCAACTTTTTTGATGATGGAAGCGCTGATCTGCTGATTTCCGCGTCCGAATATATAGCCCTGTCCCCCGATGACCGTCACGAGAATTCTCACCTTGTCATAGTTCTCCATGGTCCGGAGGATTTCCCGCTCGGTGCAGTCGGAAGCGATGACGGCGCCGCCATATACCAGGTCAACGCCCAATAAGGTATTCTGAAGACCAAGTCTCTTCATAATGGCGGCGATGGTCGATCCCGTTCCTACGATATACAAAGTGTCATCTTCCCACGTATCTGCAATATAGTTGGAGAGGAGCTCCACGGATGCACTTTCGCTGAACCCCCGTCCGCTCTTCAGGTTTTGCACCATCTTTGATTCGTTCGGGACCTGAAGATATCCATATAGACGGGCCTGCACGATACCCTGGCGAAAAAGGTCCTCGTCGATATCCATAACCTCCGCCTCTCGGGTCTCCCGCACCTTTCCAAGCGCATATTGCCCCATCAGCATCCCTGCCATCCGAGGATTCACGGCGTAGACTCCGGAATGGATCTTACAGCCCGTCGGTATCCCCAGCACCGGTATCGTCGTGCCCACCGCATCCATAATATCTCTGGCTGTGCCGTCCCCGCCCGCGAATAGTATCAAATCGAGTTTTGCGTCCCGAAGCATCCTGGCGGCACGAATCGTATCCTCCGGGGTAGTGTGCCCCTGCTCTATCCTTCCCAAGACGGTACAGTCCAGCCCCGCCTCCCTGCATATATCCGCTCCCATCTCTCCGGGATACGTATAAATATCCAGGGCCCCCGCCGCCTCTTTCAATGCCCTCATGGCCACCAGCGCTTTTTTCCCGCTCTCTGCCACTGCTCCCAATTCCAACGCCCTTTTCAAGGTAGCCTCGCCATCGGAGCCTTTCAATCCCACCTTGCCCCCGATACCCGCCACCGGATTGACGATAAACCCCAGCTTCTTCATATTTGACAGGCCCCCAGACACGATATTCCGACCCCATTGAGAATCAGGCCGGGGAGAGTATCCCCGGCCTCGAAACATTCCTGTTGCACGATCACTTGATGTTGTGTTTACGTTTATAGGCCCTCCAGGTGATCGCCCACTTGCTGGGATCATCAAGTTCCTCCTCGTTGATCCTCCGATGCATTGCCGTATTATGAGGAGCGTTCTTAAGCAAAGAAGGATTCTCCATCGCCTCTTTGGCGCAGATCTCCACCACCTTGCAGTACTCCTCGATATCCTCCTTTGTGTAGGACTCACACGGCTCGATTGTCATGGGCTCCGGAATGACCCACGGATGGTGGCTGGACCAGAACCACGGAATGCCGTAATCCCCCATCCTGCAGTTCATGTCCTCGGATCCGATGTCGTATTTCTTCTTCAGTTCCTCGAAGCTGTAGCGGATCTGCTCCTGACGGACGATTCCGTTGCCTTGGAACGCATGGGTCACGCCCGGAATCTTTTCCATCATCTTCAGCATATAGTTATTGTTGATGACCGATACTTCGGCGCATTCCTTCAAGCCGTCCGGCCCCATCATGCGGCTCCAAGCATAGGCTTTCAGGATGACCGCCGACTGACCGATATATTCGCGGACCCTCCCGATGCTCTCCGGCTTGTCGTAATCGAGATAGTATTTACTGCCGTCGAACTCTACGGTCGGGACCGGCAGGAACTTCGCAAGGTAGTCGCGTACTCCGAAAGCGCCGCTGGCCGGACCTTCGCCTCCATGAGGAGTTCCGAAAGTCTTATGAACGTTGAAGTGGCACATGTCGAATCCGGCTTCCCTCGCCCTCGCTATGCCCAAAAACGCATTGGCGTTGGCCTGGTCGTAGAAGCACAGGCCTCCAACCGCATGAATTGCCTCTACGATCTTATCGGCATGGATATTGTAGATTCCGATATCCTCCGGATTGGTCATAAAGATCGCGGCCGTATGCTCGTTTGCAGCGGCCTTGATCGCCTCGTAGTCCGGCATGCCCTGCTCATCCGGATAAATGGTTATGACCTTGAATCCCGCCGTCGCGGGGCAGGCGGCGTCACAGGGATGCGAAAAGATCGTCGTGATGATCTCGTTTCTTTGTGCCAATTCGCCGCGGGATTCATGGTAAGCCCGCACGACGGAGGCCGCCGTATACACGGCATGGTTGCCGCCGCCCGGCTGCAGAGAAAATTTATCCAGTCCGGAAACCTCTTTGACCACCTTTTCGAAGTCGTAGTATATCTGCAACATACCCTGGACCGTATCCGGGTCCTGGTCGGGGTGAATATCCGCGAAGCCGGGGTTGAAGGTCAGGGACTCGCAAAGGCGCGGGTTGTATTTCATGGTACAGGTACCCTCGGACATATCGTTAGAGAGGTTCGAGCCCATCGTTTCCTGCGAAAGGTGAATGTAATGGGCAAGCACATGCTTTTGCGGAACCTCCGGCAAGTCCAGGGAGCTTTTCCTTCTCAGGCCGACCGGCAGCTTCGAAACGACATCCCCCGTTTCCTTCACGATTCCGTCCTCGACAAGCGGCGGAATGATTCCCCGCAGGCCCGGGGTGGAGAGTTCGTAAATAATCGGCTCATTCCATCTTGCCTGATGAAAATCTTTTCTGACGTTCACCTTAGCCATTTATATAACCTCCATCTCCTTGTCCATCACTGCAGTTATCGTAGGCAGCATCCCGACGCCCTACGCGCAAATCTTCTTCAGTGCATCGAACAGCGCGTGCAAATCCTCCTGCGTATGAACTTCCGTCACGCTGTAAAGGGCACTTTGCCCATACTCGGAAAATTCTCCGCTGATATCCTTTCCGCCCAGGATTCGATGCTCCAGCAGAGCCTTGTTGATCTCCTTCACGGTCTTTCCCGTCCCGTTGAAGTCGACCATAAAATCGCAGTAACTGTATCCTTTGAGGGGGATCTTGATTCCTTTGATCTTGGCAAGCCCCGCCTTGGCGTACTCGACCCGCTGCAGAATCCCCTCGCCCAGTTCCTGGAATCCCTGCGGTCCCATGAGAGCCATATAGACCGCTGCCGCCATTCCATGCAAAGCCGTCGTGGTTCCGATGAAGTCCTTTCCCTTTTCCCGGGAGGCGTAAGAGGTCCTTTCGTAGTAGACCTCGCCGAAACCGTACTCCCCTTCCTTCTGCGTCTTGCAGATCCCAAACAGAAGGGCAGGATATTCTCCGAGGAATTCCTTCTCGTCCTTCGTCGCGATGAATCCACCGACGCCCCCCCCATACATCATGTGCAGCCCCAGAGGCTGGAGGTCGCCGACAGCATAATCCGCGCCATACGCGCCCGGAGCTTCCAACACCCCAAGGCTGGTGGGGTCCACGCCGACCATCGCAAGAGCTCCGGCACCGTGCGCCGCCTTGACGATATCGGCGGCCTGCTCTTCCAAGGCGCCAAGATAGATGGGATTCTCGAAATAAACGCAGGCGACCCGATCGGAGAGCTTCGACTTCAGATCCGTCATATCCATCATCCCGGTCTCCTTGTGATAGGCGACCTTGACGACCTTCATCTCGGGCTTGCAATAATTCTTCACCACCGACAGCCTATCGGGAGCCATATTGCCGGCAACCAGGATTTCCTCCCTGCCCGTTGTACGCTTCGCCATCCTGCAGGCAATTGCGATCGCGTTTGCCCAGTCGTAGGTAGGCGTGCAGCAGGCTTCAAAGCCCGTCAAATCACCAATCATGGAGCTGCTTTCAAACAGAGTCTGAAATTTTCCGTGATCCGTATACGCTTCCCCCACGTAACAGGTCAGGAATTCATCCCGCTCCATAATCGTTTCGACGACCGCAGGAACATAGTGATTCCACGTACCTCCTCCGAGGAAACAAACGTTATCCTTGGCATTCCTGTTCTTGGCCAGAAGCCCCTCCACATGACGCTGAAGGCTGTACTCGGAGATGATAGGGTCCGGCAGGTCCATTCGCCCCTTAAAACGGAGCCGATCCGGGATCTCCTTATAGATTCCCTCGACGCTTTTCATCCCAATCGCGTCAAGCATCTCCCTCTTTATTCCAGGCTCGGAATTCGGGATATACGGATGGACAAATTGTTTTCTGCTCATTATGTCGACCTCCTGATCTTCAACTGAAATTCTCAACCGAAGCTTTCAACCGAATGAAGTTTTCATCCGAATGGGACATTGGGGAAATTACACTCCCATATTGGACTCCCTGATCGTCGCCGCGCCATCGATAACGATCTGTGAGCCGGTAAGATAACTGGACTCCTCACAGCCCAGGAAGGCGAACAGCTCGCCCACCTCCGACGGGTCGGCCAGACGATGCACGGGGATCCCCTTCGCCATATCCGCAAGTGCACTCTCAGGATCGTCCGGATTGCTCTGCTTGGCGATGCTCTCCGCCATCGGCGTGCGTGCATAACCCAGTTGCGAGCAGTTGACACGGATATTTTTCCCCGCGAACTCGATTGCCAGGGCCTTCGTCAGTCCCACCAGCGCGGCCTTGGACAGGGCGTAAGCCGATTCTCCGGGATCCGCCACGATGTCCCCCGTGACCGAGGACGCGATGACGATATTTCCGCCTCCATTCTCGAGCATATTGGGGATTACGGCCTTACAGGTATTCCAGACGCCCTTGATGTTGACATCGATGTGGAAGTCTCTGTCCGCTTCGCTCATCTCCAAAAAGTTCCCGAGACGACAGACGCCCGCGTTGCAGCAAGCCACGTCTATACGGCCGAAAGTCTTCACCATCTCCTCCGCAGCCGCCTTTAAATCCTCCGGCTTCGTTACATTGGCAATCCTCGTAATAATCTCCGCACCATGTTTTTTGCGAAGTTCCTCCGCTTTTTCCTCCACCTTCGGCGACATGTCGATCATGCAAAGTTTCGCACCATACTTTGCGTATACTTCGGATATAGCCGCTCCCATACCCATCGCGGCCCCGGTCACCAACGCCGCCTTTCCGTTCAACTTCGCTGCAACCTGTTTCGACATCCGCTCTTCATCTCCTTGATTCAGAATAGTTTTATCCCATAAACAAAATGCCCGTTCGAGCACTTTCATAATGGGCGAAAAGCTCCTTGGGAATCAGGAATTGGGCTGCATCTTGGCCGTCAGCTTCGGGTAGAGGAAATTGGCCAGCAATAACGCCGTAACCCCTGCCGTAAGCTTCCCGAGGACCACGGGGAAAATCATCTCGGAGTCGACCCCCGCGGTAAAACCGAGATGATCTCCGAAGACGAAGGCTCCCGAGACGGAAAAGGCTACGTTGAGGAGCTTTCCTCTGGAATTCATGTCCCCCAACATGGTGTACATGGCGATATGGTTGGCTAAAGAGGCGACCAAGCCTGCCGATCCTTTTTCGTCCATGCCAAGCGCACTCCCGAAATAACCAAGCGCCTTGCCGAAATGCCTTGTGATCCACTTCACCATTGGAAAGGCCCCGATGAGAATGGTGGAGATTTGGCCGCAGATCAGAAGTCCTGTCAACAGAGGAATTTCCCCGTTTGCATCCTCTTCCACCATAATGTTGAGCAATGGGAATTTAATCTGAGTCTGGTATTCGAAGACCGCTATGGCGGTAAAAAACGTAATGACGACCGTGACGCCGGTTCCGAATTTGCTGAAGCCCTCAATCATCTTTCCCGGAGCGAACCACAGGCCCAGAACGATCAACCCCGCAATGAGGATGACGGGAAGTAGATTCACCAATATGGTTCCGATACTTATTTTATGAGGGGTCATGTTCATGACGAGTCCGCCTGCAATGCAGCCTATGGGAATGGTGATCATTCCCGCCAACACTCCGGAACCCAAATACGGGCGGTCCTCTTTTTTGATGAGGCTGAGAGCCACCGGGATGGTGAAGATGATCGTAGGCCCCATCATGCTGCCCAGCAACAGGCCGGAGAATTTTCCCACCGAAGAATCCGAGGTAAGCTCCATCGCAAGGGGGTAGCCGCCTGTATCGCAGGCAAGAATGGTCCCCGCGAACATGGAGGCATCCGCTCCAAGCAGACGATATAGAGGGACTATCACCGGCCGCAGAAGTATGGAGAGCACCGGCGCAGCGGCCACCACCCCGGCCATGCCCAGCGCAAGCGGCCCCATCGCTTGAAAACCCTCCTCAAACGATGCCCCATATCCCCATTTATTTCCGCGCATCCGATCTACGGCTCCCAAGAGCATGAAGATCATCATGACGAAGATAATGAAGGAATTGACGGACAGCTGCTGTACCCATAAGGAAACACTATCCGTGAAACATCGAAAATTCGTTATATTATCGATTAATTCCCGTACCATTTTCCTCCTCCTTCACTTCTCATGGAGCCTGTTCGTTCGAGGGTAATAATTCCCCTCACTCAAAAGCTCAAAAAACAAAAGCCCACATACAGTCTGCTGTATCTGGGCTTCAGCGCCTTATTGCCGATACTTCACCGTACCGGCCCTATTCGGTTGGAAAAGTCCTTAATCCATCAGACAGAATCGTTAGATCTGAAAGCCGAATGAAGTATGAGTCCCGTTCTTGTTGGATACGATGGTCAGGCTTCCCCGCAGTTTTTCCTTGACCAGCACCTCGACGATGTTCAGGCCCAGATGCCCAGGGCGACTGACGTCAAAGCCTCTCCCGTCGTCCTCTACGGAGACGGTCCCGTACAAGTCCATCTCTTTGCCAGTCCGAATCCGAATGCTTCCCCTTGTTTTTCCGACAAATGCGTGTTCCAGGGAATTGTGTATAAGCTCATTGACGACCAAGGCAATGGTCGTCGCAAGATTGGAGTTCACCATGCAATCCTTTCCCGCAACGGATATTGATACCTCCTTTTGCCCTGGTTTGTTGGCCCGAATGGCGTTGTCCGCGATGACCCCCAGGACCTCCTGAAGCGACACCCCGTCAATCCCCTTCTTTGCCAGCAACTGATGCGTCGTCGCAATCGTCTGAATACGATCGGCGGTCTCCTCCAGGAGCTTATGAGCCTGCAGATTTTCTATACGCCGTACCTGGAGCCGAATCAGGGAAACAATCGTCTGGAGGTTATTTTTAACTCGATGATGCATTTCCTGCACGGCCACGGACTTCAGGACGAGCTCCCTCTCCTGATTCTTAATATGGGTGACGTCACTGACAAATACCGCGAAGGACACTCCCTCCATCGGATCAGGGATCTTTCGGATCCTCAGGGAGTACCGCCCCATCTGAAGCTCCTCGGTAAAAGCCTCCCGCTCCATGTCCATCTTATCGAGGCAGATGTTTCGATACTCCTGACCCAGGATATCCTCCATATATCCCAGCCTCTTGTATAATTGCCGGGCAATCGCATTGCGGAAAATCACAAAACCCTTGCAATCAATTAAGATTATCCCTTCCTCAATGCAATTTACCACCCATTCCCAGTCCGTCCTGGCAGCGCATTTTTCAGCATCGCATTCCGTGTTCCTGCCCACTCCGCCAAACAGCTCGTGAAACGGCTGGCCGTCCTCCCACCCATCGGCAAAACGCTCATACGTCAGCACACCGATGGTCTTTCCCTCGTATCGGATAGGAGTAGCGACCTGGATGACAGGGACGTTCTCCTGATTCAAGGCCTTCATTCTCCTGGTCGCACACCCGAGCCGCAACGTTCTGTCCACCGCAGGCTCGTTCAGCCGCCTGGCGAACATGCCTAAAATATACTTCCGATAGGCGGACGAGGCGTTCCGGGGCTTGGCTTGAGCCACCACTACGCTATCCCCGCCGGGACACGGACAGTTGATGAAAACATCCGCCTCCTCCGTATCCGCCAGAAACGGCAACGACAAGGAAATCTGTTTGATATAATTTATTTCTTTTCGTGACAAATCCGTATGTTTCTGGCAGAGACGTTCAATCTCCTCCCTCACCCTTCATCGACCTCCAAACTCACCTCATTTCTTCAGGATAATGACCTCCGAAACCCGCCTCATGGATATGTTTTTATCACGGCTGACTTTCCTGATGTAATCGAAAGCTTCCTGCTCGCTCATGCCTTTCTCCGACATCAGCAGGCCCTTGGCACGCTCCACCAGCTTACGGGATTCCAGACGCGAGGACATCGTCTGTAAGTCCCTGCTGAGCTGTGCCTGCTCCCTGCCCCTGGCCACCGCAAGCTCAAGATTGGGGATCAGGATTCTTTCATCCACGGGCTTGACCATATAGACGCTGACCCCCGCGTCCCTCGCTCTTTCCACAAATTCGGGATCGCTGTAAGCGGTCAACAGCACAACGGCATCTGCCAAGTGCTCCTCATGAATATCACGGGAAGCGGCAAGTCCATCCAAAAGAGGCATTTTCACGTCCATGAGGACTACATTAGGCAACAAGGATTTGCACAACTGGATCGTATCGAACCCGTCAGAGGCCTCTCCGACTACCGGATACCCCGCCTGTTCGAGCATTTCACGAAGGTCCATACGCGTAATAGGTTCATCATCCGCAATCAGAATGCGTAATTTTTTCAGCGCCATGTCGTCTCATTCCTTAGAAAGACAAAAAAAGTCTGGCCATGATGGATTCATCACTCCAGACTTCAGCGCCCCAAAATCATCCGTCACTTCAGCGTGACGAACATCTCCATTAATTTAAGAAAAGATTACACTATATTGTGGCTATTTGTCAAGCAGGGAAAATGCCCCCTCGTAGAGCAGACAGAAGATTTTGTCCAGCTACACATTACGCAGGACGAAGGCAATTTCCAGGACAGTTCTGTTGTCCGGGCACTGCAACGTTCCTTGGGGCTCCGTGAGATAATGGCGAAATCGTTTCTCCTCTTCCACTCGAGATATTGCGGGAGAGGTTACTGAATCTTCCAACGAAAGGACACGGAACATCATGGACTATCGCATCGAGAGGGACTCCATGGGCGAGGTGCGCGTCCCCGCGGACCGGCTGTGGGGGGCGCAGACACAGCGCAGCCTGGAGAACTTCCGCATCGGAACGGAACGGATGCCCCGGGAGGTCCACGAGGCCCTGCTCCTGATCAAGCGTGCGGCCGCACGCGTCAACGCGAGCCTGGGCTGCCTGAGCGGGGCCGTGGCCGACGCGATCGTCCGCGCCGCGGACGAGGCGCTCTCGGGCCGGCTCGACGCCGAGTTCGTACTGTCCGTCTGGCAGACCGGCAGCGGGACCCAGACCAACATGAACGTCAACGAGGTGCTGGCCCACCGCGCGACGGAGCTGCTGAGGGAGGCCGGAACGCCCGGGGAGGTGCACCCGAACGACCACGTCAACCGTTCCCAAAGCTCCAACGACGTCTTCCCATCCGCCATGCACATCGCGGCGGCGCGCGCGATTCGGGACCTGCTCCCCGCCCTGGAGGAGCTTCGCGCGACCCTCTCCGAGAGGGCGGACGCCTTCATGCTCCTGGTCAAGACGGGGCGCACGCACCTGCAGGACGCCACCCCCATCACCCTGGGGCAGGAGATGAGCGGCTGGGCCGCTCTCCTGGAGCGCGACGCGCGGATGATCGAGGCGGCGCTCCCCTTCCTCTCGTCCCTCGCCCTCGGGGGAACCGCCGTGGGTACGGGACTCAACGCCCCCGTACACTTCGACATCCTGATAGCGGAGGAGCTGTCGCTCCTGACCGGTCTCGACCTGCACCCTGCCGCCAACAAATTCCAGGCCCTGAGCGGCAAGGACGAGCTGTCCTTCGCGCACGGGGCGCTCCGAACCCTGGCGATGGACCTGCTGAAGATCGCCAACGACGTGCGATGGCTGGCCTCGGGCCCGCGCTGCGGACTGGGCGAGCTGAGGCTGCCGGAGAACGAGCCGGGCAGCTCCATCATGCCCGGCAAGGTCAACCCCACGCAGTGCGAGGCCCTGTCGATGGTCGCGGCCCAGGTCCTGGGCAACGACGTCACGGTAGCCTTCGCGGCCGGCCAGGGGAACTTCGAGCTCAACGTCTACATGCCGGTCCTGATCTACAACTTCCTTCAGTCGTGCAGGCTTCTGAAGGACGCCGTCGCCTCCTTCACGGCAAACTGCGTCCGCGGCATCGAGCCCGACGAGGAGCGCCTGCGGCGCTATGCCGAACGCTCCCTGATGAACGTGACGGCCCTGACGCCCCTCATCGGCTACGACCGCGCGGCTCAGGCCGCGCGCAGGGCCCACGACGAGGGGACGACCCTGAAGGAGGCCGTGCTCGCCCTGGGGTGGATGGACGAGGCGGCGTTCGACCGCGCGGTTGACCTGACGCGGATGTGCTTTCCTCACGATACCCCGAACGGCTGAGCCCCGTTTCGTCAAAACTTCGGTATAATCGTGAGAGCCTCAGCGCTTTCTAAAAACGTTTCCGTGAAGAGGAGCGAATCGCGATGGTTTGCGGACGTTCGTCCCTTTGTCTGACGCTTTTTCTTACGTTCATGCTTCTGTGTCCGTCGTCCACGGCCTCGGCGGGTCCCCTGCCCGACGCCGTGGGGCCGTGGCTCGCGGAATCCGGGGACGCCATTCCCTTCAGGACGGCATCGGAGGACCTTGGGGTCTGGCACAATCGCATCTACACGCGCAGCGCCCCTCCCGGGCGCATCGAGGCGATCCTGATGGAGGGCCCCGGTCCCGGGACGCTCCTCGTCCCCCAGGGTGCGGTGAGCGCCGACGACCTTCCGCTCGGGTTCGGGGCCCGATACCAAACGCTCGACATCGCGGGACGCCGGGCCGTTCTGGAGCGGCAGGACATCCTTGGGACAGCCCTGGCCATCGAGCTGGGGAAGAACAAGACCCTGACCCTGGAGAGCGCGGGCGCGTCGCAGGAGGAGCTGACCGAGTTCGCCGAGGGGATTTTTGCACTTTCAGGAATCACCGATTGATCCTCGAGGTCTTTCTATAAAGCAGGCCTATCGCCACATTTTACAGCAGTGCTGCCACAACAAAGATATTGACATTAAGGAAGCGCTGATTTAATCCATGAAGCCCCCGCTGGTACCTCTGCTTGCCAAACGCAGGGCGGGGAGCTCTATTTTTGGAGCTCCCCGCCCTGATTTAGAGTCACCTTGTGGGAAGTGAAAACAACTTTTTGGGGGCTTCGCGCCCCGAAAACCGCTTGGGTTACATCGCGTCAAAAAGTCGGATTATCTCCTCGTTCCCTTTCCTGCGCGCAACCTCCATCGCGGTCAGTCCGTCCTGATCCTTCTTGCCGACATCGGCCCCGGCCTCCAGCAGCAGCTTCACAATGTCCGCCTTCTCCTTTTCCACAGCCTGGATGAGCGCCGTGTTCCCATACTTATATTGCAGGTTGAGGTTGGCCTTGGCCTCCAGCAGCAGCTTCACAATGTCCGCCTTCCCCTTCTTCACAGCCTGGATGAGCGCCGTGTTCCCATCCTCGTTTTTCAGGTTGGGGTCGGCCTTGGCCTCCAGCAGCAACTTCGCGATGTCCGTCTTTCCCTTTCCCGAAACCAGGATAAGCGCGGTGTCCCCCTCCTTATTTTGCAGGTTGGGATCGGCCCCTGCCTCCAGCAGCAGCTTCGCAATGTCCGCCTTATCTTCCTTCAGGGCACGGATAAGCGCCGTGTCTTCATACTCTCCCCGTATATCGAGATTGAGGTTGGTCCCAACCTCCAGCAAACCTTTCAGCAGATCGACATCTCCCTTGTCTACGGCAAGGAGCAAAACCGGATCCCTCCAATTGCGCGCATCGGCCTTATTCAAAAAGACCCAACCTTGAGCCTTATTTGTTTCGGCATTGATGTCCGCCCCCGCATCCAGCAGCAGCTTCAGCGTCCTGCGCTTATCAAGGGCCCTGCGCTCTTTATAGGCAACTTGGTCAGCCGAGTTCATGTATTGCAACACCCCGGCATCGTAGTAGAGAATCCATTTGTCGTCAAACATACGTCTGAGCGCTCTTTCCAAATCATCGTTTTGCCACTTGACGCCGTTGGCTTTAAGCAGGAACTCGACGGCCTCCGACCGGTACCTCTCGGCCGCCTTCATCAAGAGGGTGTCTCCATCATCATTTTTGGTGTTCGCCCTGAAGCCTTTTCGAAGCAAAACCTCCAGGGTCGCAACGGCCCCGTTTTCGGCCACCGCAGCCTCGAACAGGGCCAATTTGTTGATCCCCCCCAAATCCATCAGCGGCTCCGCGTCGAGCAAGAGGGCAACCCGATTGCTTTGCCCCATCTTCGCGGCCTCGATCAACGCGGTCGTTTTTATTTCAGGTTGCCATGTCGTTGCACGTCGGGATCGGTATAGGCCGTTGGGATCGGCCCTGAGGCTCACCAATTCTTTAAAGGAGGAATCGGGAATGTCCCTTGTTGCGCTGCAAATATCCCCAAATTCCCGACGACTTATGGAAGCGCCATATACAATATCCTCCTTTTCTCCGATATCAAGCCATGCGTCATAAAGGCCCGCTTTTTTCAGATGCTCCATAAATTCCTGGGTATTTCGGCTTTTTTCCCCCCACCCGCTCTCCTTGGCGAGGCTTTCAGCCTCAGCGAGGAGAGCCGCGTGGGCCGTGTTCCCGAAGAAATCCCAAGTCTCTATGTTCGCCCCGCCCTTGACCGCGGCCACGACATCCGCGGAGGTTCCCGTCCTACACAGCGCCACGAACTCATCCGAGTTCAACGCGCTGGAGAAGGGCTGCAGGAGCTCCGCGTATTCGTTCGGGTTCATCCGTTCCTCGGCCTTGCACTCCCGGCCGATCTCCCTCGCAAGCCCCAGCGCCGTCCAGCCCCGTTTATCTCGAATGTCGGCGTCCGCCCCGGCCCTCAGCAACTCCGTTGCCATGGCGATATGTCGACCCCTTACGGCACGAATGAGAGCCGTCTGCCCGGCGGCGTCCTGCAGGTTCACGTCCGCCCCATTACGGCACAAATCCTCCATCGCCCAGGTATTCTCCCGGTCTATCGCGGCCATCAGGGCCGTCACCCCATCCTTGGTCTGCGCGTTCACGTCGGCCCCGGCCCTCAAAAGGAGCACCAGGGTCATAGGGTTCCGTTCCGTCTGGAAAGACTTTTTTTTATGATACGCGGCATATATCAACGGCGTCGCCCCCCAAGTATCCTGCGCGTCGACCTGTGCCCCAGCCCTCAGCAGCTCCGACAGAACCACTTCCTGTCCCCTGACGGCGGCGAGCATCAACGGTGTCCTCCCATCCTTGCTCTGCGCGTTCACGTCGGCCCCAGCCTTGATCAGCTCGAGCAGAAGGGACGCGTTTTCCGTAACCCGGTGCAGGGCGGTCCAGCCATACGCATCGTGCGCGTTGGGGTTGGCACCCCCCTCCAACGCCGCCTTGACAGCCTGGACATCGTCTTTTTGGCACAGCTCAATAAACTCGGCGTCGCTCAACGCCGCGTACAGGGGGGACGGTCCCCAAAGAAATCCCAGCAGCAGAACACCGCACGCAATCGCTCGTTTCATCATCGTCAGGACATCCTTTCCTCTTTTCATTCTTGTCATCCCCCATTTTGGTCTTCCGCTTCGTCCTCCCCGACAGGTTCCGAAGGAGGCTAAGCTCAATCGTCAAAGAGGTAATTCTTCACAAAATTTCCCAAGGCAAAGAACGACATCAGAGCAAGGGTGAAATTTAATTGCCGCTAGATTGTCAAGCGCTGTTTGCAAATTGTATGTCCTACACTTTATAAGGCAAAGGGATCTTTTTCAAATGCGTTTGATCCCAAAATCCTGACGCGGTTCCTTACCCTCCTTAAGCCCCTTTGTCAGGCATGAAGCGCGCTTTTTGCAATTTTCCCCGCCTATCCGTATAATTGAAGACCGTCTGGATGATCATCCCCCGACGAGAGCTCATCCTGAAAGGAAGCGAAATTCATGAACACCTATCCCATCGGCCTCGTGCCCGGCCCCGTCTCGGTACCCCGGAAGCTCCGCGAGGCGTGGCTTACCGACTTCGGCAGCTCCGACCTGGAGACCGAATTCTACGACCTGTACGCAAAAAACCAGAAGCTCGTCCAGACGCTGCTCAAGACGAAGGAGAGCGTCGTCATCACCTCCGGGGAGGCCATGTCCATCCTGTGGGGCGGCGTCAAGAGCGCCCTGCGTCCGGGCGAGAGGCTGCTGGCCGTCGCCTCGGGGCTCTTCGGCGAGGGTTTTGCCGACATGGCCCGCGCCATCGGGGCGGAGGCCGAGGTCGTGGCCTTCCCCTACGATGACGTCCCCGATCCCGGTAAGGTGCGGGAGGCCGTCCGGCGTTTTCGCCCGCAGGTCGTCACCGCCGTGCACTGCGAGACCCCCAGCGGTACCTTGAACCCCCATCTCAGGGAACTGGGCGAAATCGCCCGTGAGGCGGACGCGCTGTTCGTCGTCGACTTCGTGTCGAGCGGGGGCGGGGCCCCCGTAGGGGTGGACGAGAGCCTCATTGACATCGGCCTTCTCGGAAGCCAGAAGGTGCTGTCGCTTCCCCCGTCCCTGTCCGTCTCCACCGTCTCCGCGCGTGCCTGGAGCGTCTTCGAGCGCGTCGGGTACAGTGGATACGATGCTTATCTGCCCTGGCGCAGGGTACCCGAGGTCCGGGCCATGCCCTACACGCACGACTGGCAGGGGATGACGGCGCTGAACATCGCCCTGGGCGCCATCATGGAGGAGGGGCCGCAGAACGCCTACGCCCGGCATGCCCGAGCGGCGCGCCTCTGCCGGACGATGGGGCGCGAGGCGGGGCTGACGCTCTTCCCCGCGCGGGAGGACATCTGTTCCCCCACCGTGACGGCCTTCAACGTTCCGGACGGCTGGACATGGCCGGAACTGGACGCCGCGCTGAGGAAGAAGGGGATTGTCGCCGGAGGAAACTACGGGTCGCTGGACGGCCGGGTGTTCCGCATCGGGCACATGGGCAGCCAGGCCGACGAGGCCCTGGTGAAGAGGGGCATGGAGGTTCTCGGGGAGGTTCTGAGGGGCAAATGAAAGGGAACATCTCGCCGGAGATATTCAGGGAGTACGACATCCGGGGCGACGCGGAACGGGATCTGACGGATGGCGTCGTGGAGGCGATCGGCAGGGCCTACGGCGCCTGGCTGGGGGAGAGAGCGGTCGACCGCGTCTCCGTGGGAGGGGACGTCAGGCTCTCGACCCCGCGCATCCGGTCCGCCGTCGTCCGGGGGCTCACCGCCTCGGGCATCGATGTCGTCGATATCGGGACCGTCACGACTCCTATGCTCTACTGGAGCATGCACCACCTCGACCTGAGGGGCGCGGTCATGATCACGGGCAGCCACAACCCGCCCAACATGAACGGCCTGAAGCTGGGCTACGACAACGCCACGCTCTGGGGCGACAGCATACAGGAGGTGCGGCGCCTGACGGAGTCGGACCTTCCGACCGTCGGTCCGGGGACGGTCGCGGCGCGGGACATCACGGACGACTATCTGGCGATGCTCGCCTCCAGGTTCGAACCCTTCTCCCGCACCTTCAAGGTGGTCTGCGACAGCGGCAACGGAACCGCCGGCCCCATCGCCGAGCGCTTCTTCAAGTCGCTGGGCTGCGCCTGCATCCCCCTCTATGCGGAGCCGGACGGCCGCTTCCCCAACCACCACCCGGACCCGCAGAAGCGCGAGAACCTCCAGGACCTGATTGAGAAGGTCAAGGCATCGGGGGCGGAC
Organism: uncultured Fretibacterium sp.; assembly: GCF_963548695.1. Taxonomy (NCBI): domain Bacteria; kingdom Thermotogati; phylum Synergistota; class Synergistia; order Synergistales; family Aminobacteriaceae; genus Fretibacterium; species uncultured Fretibacterium sp. The sequence continues at coordinate 6,139 of NZ_CAUUWA010000022.1, read as the reverse complement.
GTCGGGTTCGCCTTCGACGGGGACGCCGACCGCTTGGGCGTGGTGGACGAACACGGCACGGTGATCTTCGGGGATCGTCTGATGGCCCTCTACTGGGCCGAGATCCTGGAGGCCCGGCCCGGTGCGGAGGCCATCGTCGAGCCCAAGTGCAGCATGGCGCTGCCGGAGGAGATCGAGCGCCTGGGCGGCCGGGTCCTCTTCTGGAAATCCGGGCACTCCGTCATCAAGGCGAAGATGCGGGAGATCGGCGCGCCCTTCGCGGGGGAGCTCTCCGGGCATATGTTCTTCGCCGACGAGTACTACGGGTTCGACGACTCCTTCTACGCGGCGGGGCGCGTCCTGAGAATTCTGTCCAGTACCGGAAGGAGCCTCTCCGATCTCATGGCCTCCATCCCCCTCTACCCTGCGACGGAGGAGGCCCGGATCGATTGCCCGGACTCCGAGAAGTTCGAGGTCATCCGGCGCATCCGGGACAAGGCGCTCAAGGACTACAAGGGCCTGACCCTGGACGGAATCCGCATCCTCTACCCCGGCGGCTGGGGGCTGATCCGCGCCTCCAACACGCAGCCCGTCATCACGACCCGCTGCGAGGGCCGGGACGAGAAAACCCTGGCCTTCATCATGGAGGACGTCAAAAAGCGGCTGAGGGCGGAAGGCCTGCCGGACTTCACATGGACATTCTGAATTTGGACGTTTTGAAATGGGCGTTCTGACCCCGGACAGGCCCAGGGTCGGCTATGGAAACATCCTGCTGCCCCGCGGCCTGTCCCTTCCGCTCGACCTGGAGGCGCTGTCCGGGGGCCGGGGGCGGACGGAGCTGGAGATAGGGTTCGGCAACGGGGAGTACACGGTGCGTCATGCTGGGGCGAACCCGGACACGTTCCTGCTGGGGATGGAGGTCTCGCCGGCCTGCGTTCTGCGCTGCGCCAGGCGTTCGGGAGGGCTGGGCAACCTCAGGCTCGTCCGCACGGACGCCCGCTACATGATGAAGGAGCTCTTCGCGGACTCCTCCCTGGACAGAATCTATATGAACTTCCCCTGCCCCTGGCCCAAGAAGCGCCATGCGCACCGCCGCGTGACCGCCCGGGAGTTCACCGACGACCTGGCCGCGGTGCTGAGGTCCGGCGGCGTCTTCGAGCTGGTCACGGACGACGAACCCTACGCGCAGGAGGTCCGGGTCCGGCTGTCGGCCCATGAGGCGCTTGAATTTCTGGAGCACGAAACGAACCCCCTGCGCCCCGTCACGACGAAGTACGAGCGCAAATGGATGGAGCAGGGCAAGGCGATCCACAGGCTGGTCTTCGCCAAGACACGGGACTTCACCGTCGAACGACGGACCTGGAGGGATTCGGAGATGCACATCAGGACGGAATATCCCCCGAACGAGGAGAGGATCGCGGCGCTCGAGGGGGAGAGCGGACGCAGGGGCGACGCCCGGTGGGCGTTCGGCCGCCATTACGTCGGGCTGGGCGGGGCTCCGTGTTTCCTGGTCGACACCTTCTCCACCGACGACGAGTTCGAGCAGCGTTACTACCTCAGGGTCTCCGAGCGCGGCGGCGGAACGCTGGTCCAGCTGGACGGGACGGCAAATGCCTTTCTGACCCCCGCCGTGCGATGCGCCGCCGAGGACCTCGCACGGCGCCTGGCCCCGGACGGAAACGCGGCGCCAGCCCCTTGAAGGAGGTCCGCCCCACCTCCGGCCGGGTCCTCCTGGCCCTGTTCAGCATCCTGGACTCCATGCGCGGCGCCGTCGGGTCCCTGGAGGGCGCGAGGTTCCTCGACCTCTTCGCGGGGACGGGCCGCGTCGGGCTCGAGGCGCTGCGCCGAGGCGCGGCCTCCGTGGTCTTCGTGGAATCGGTCCGCGCAAGGGCCCAGGCAATCGAGCGCTCCGTGCCGCACACGGCCTCGGGCGGAGCGGAGGTCCTGGACCTCGAGCTGCGGAGGGCCGTCGCCTGGCTGCGCAGGCGGAAACGGGTCTTCGATGTCGTGTTCGCCGACCCCCCCTACCACGAGGGGTGGGGGGCGGCGCTGCTGGATGTCGGAGGTCTTTCGGAGCTCCTCGCGCCGGACGGCGTCATGGTCGTGGAGCATGCGTCTCGGGAGCCTCTGACCGTCCCGTTGGAATGGCAGGTCGGCTCCGACCGGGAGTACGGGGAGACGATACTGACGTTCCTGAGCCCCCTGCACGCCGTTCGGGAGGCCGAAGCGCGGGAGGGCGTACCGCAGCAAGAAGGAGAGGTGGGCGAATGAAACGCGCCGTCCGGGCCGTCTACCCCGGCTCGTTCGACCCGATCACCAACGGGCACATCTACATTGCCGAACGCGCCGCCGCGATCTTCGACGAGGTGCGGGTCAGCATCCTGGTAAACCCCCAGAAACGTTCCACGTTCAGCGTCGAGGAGCGGCACGCCATGGCGCGCGAGGCACTGAGCTATCTGCCCAACGTCACGGTCGGCCACTTCACGGGCCTGCTGGTCGACTACCTGAGGCAGGAGAAGGCGCGTGCCATCATCCGCGGGCTGCGCGCCATGTCCGACTTCGAGTACGAGTTCCAGATGGCCCTGATGAACCGTCAGCTGGCCCCGGAGATCGAGACCTTCTTCATCGTGACCGACCCCAAATATTCGTACCTCTCCAGCAGCGTCATCCGCGACATCTTCCAGTTCGGTGGGACGGTGCACGACATGGTTCCCCCCGGCGTCTTCCGCCGGCTGCGGGAGCGCTTTCCTCCCGCCCTGGCCCCCCGCGGGGACGGACATGTCTGACCTTCCGCCCGACCTCTCGCCCCTCCCCCGGTCCTTCTGCCTCCGGGGGGCGGTCGAGACGGCCCGCGCCCTCTTGGGGAAGGTCCTGATCCATCGTGCGTCGGAGGGGACCGCTGGGGGCATTATCGTCGAGACGGAGGCCTACGCCGGCCCCACAGATGCCGCCTGCCACGCCTTCGGCATCCCGGCCGCCCGGCCGGGGCACCGCACGGAGGTCATGTTCCGCGCTGGCGGTTATGCCTACGTCTACCTGATCTACGGGATGTACCACTGCTTCAACGTCGTCGCGGGCCCTGAGGGCTTTCCCGAGGCCGTTTTGATTCGTGCGCTGGAGCCTCGCTTCGGGCTTGGCCTCATGAGGAAGCGCCGGGGGACGGACGACGCCCGGAAGCTGTGCGGCGGCCCCGGACGGCTCTGCCGGGCCCTGTGCATCTCGCGGGAGCAGAACGGGACGGACCTGACGGGCGGCACGCTGTTCCTCTCCGAGGGGGAGTCGATCCCCGACGCCCGCGTCGCCGCGACACCGCGCATCAACGTGGACTATTCGGGGGAGGCGGCCGGTTACCCCTACCGCTTCGCCGTGAAGGACAGCCCCTTTCTGTCGACCCGGCGGTTTTTGGGGAAGAGAGCTTCCGTGGACGCTTGAGCAGAGAGAGCCCCCTCGCCCTATCATCAAGAAACAAGAAGCAATCGTCCTTGCAGAGCTTGAACTCGTAAAACAAGTCACAAGTCAAAGGGAAGCAGGCCGTATTTATGTTAAACTTTTTTAAGAGGACTTGGTTTGCGCTTCCTTAAAAAGGCAACAACTCGTTATCGGAAGGGAGATCGCCTAATGAACGTTAAGCAATGGCATCAATGTTTGTTGAACCATTTCTTCTTTCCAGATAATTTTAACGGAAAACAGGAACCGGTTACACGTCTTTGTATCTCTAAAGAGATTTTAGGTTTTGCTTCCAACCTGCCCCCCCAAGATGCAGTAAATGATTTTAAGAGACTTTTTGATAGCAAGATCCTAGAAGATCGTTTTGCCACCCTAAACGCTAATGAACTTTTACCTCCGCTTGTTTTAAGCCTTTTGGCCGCGACTATGGACGAGGAGACGGTTGGTGAGGGTAATTTTCGGAAGCGCTTACAAGAGCTTTTGGGTTTCAAACCTATAGAAAGAGCATTGGAGCTGTTGCCGCAGCTGTGGCAGTTGCTCGATGCTTTTCTTCGTAACCATCCGGACTATCGTCCTCTGCAATTACCCACAGATATTGGGAGAGAAACACGCATCGGGTACTCGAAACGACTGGCTTTCCCGGCTTATAAGGACTACGAGAAGCTCACGGGCGTCATCAAGGGCATTGACGCGAATTTACAGGATGAAAAATTTATCAAAGAGGTTAAGGAAAGGGTGAAGAGGAGTTTAACGTTAAACAATTATAATTCCGCCTTTATCGAGGAATTTAACCTTTTTGACCGCACGTCTTCTCTTGAAGAGGCCGTCTGCTTACCCTTCTGGCAAGCTGTCGAAGGGATCGTCTGGGATACGCTACTGGACAAACACGTTCGCTGGGGGCGTTACCAGATAGTCGTCAAGGATGAGAACCAGGGATTTCTGTTCCAAATAGAACAGAGACGCTGCTTGTTCCCGCGTATTCTCAAGTCTTTCTCCCCTCTGCAGGACATTTTGTCTTATCTCAGAAAACACCTCAATCATATTGAAACTTTTCGAGAACAAATCGATAATGGTTGTCTTGGTTTTATGCAAGATGAGGATGGCGTATGGAGAAGCTGTCACAAACTACCCCGCAGGGGCGAAGTCATTTTGATCGGGCGTTGCAACGTTCTTTACGATTTAAAAATCGCTGTCTGGGAACCCATATCGAAGAAAGAAGATGGCGATGCCAAGCTGTGGGGGTGCTCCGATCGCCTTGATCTCCAAGAGCTTTATGAGAGCTATGATGGGTGTCCCCCCTTGTCCATTTTAGGAAGCCCTCCCAAAGAAAGGATTCTTATCGAAGGAATACGTTATACCTCTCCGGGGGGACGCAATGGTTACCTGTTTCGTCCCTCTTACAAACCGGTCGTCAGGAATCGTCTACCGGTGAAATGTTGTCTGCCGTGGAACTCCTGCTCCAGCTTAATTGAAAGAAACGATGGTCAACATTTCCCGGACCATTGTCCGCCCCTGGAAGCGGAGACCATCACGCTTCATCTTGACGGAATTGACGGAGAGCCTTCTTTCGTTAAAGAAATCAACGTTTATCGCCGGATCCCATGGCCTCTCACGCTCAAGCAAGCCAAAAATGAAAAAGAATGGCTGAATGTAAGAAGGCTGGGGCAGCTTGGGGAAGACGGCCTGGTTCCCAACCATTGGGCTGCCTCTGTAAGACATCCTGTAGAGATGGAAGCCGGCGCTGAGGGACCGCATTGCTCCTTTAGCACAATGGAAGGATTTGACGCATTGCCTCAAAAAGCCTCCGATCTGATCGAAATCCTTGCAGCTCGATTTGCCCGAAGGCGTGGTCTCAGCGCTCAAGACATCATCGAGATGATCGATAAAATATACAAAACAGGAGTTCCCTCAGCAAAATGGAATATCCTTCGTCTGCTGGAGGAGTCGGGGATGGTTCAATACCGATACAGACGAAATTATGGAGTTGGAATTTATTTTCCCGTACCCCCTGCATTACACACGGTACGCTCTTCTGATGGAACGCTGCGCTCTCGCTTTGAGGGGCTTTTCCCGGAAGAACTACGACAGGAGATCCAGAGTATGTGCGACAGGATAAACCTTAAACTCCGCACTCTTCGCCTCGGTGAGGAGCTCTCGTTCCATCTTCCATCGATCGAGAGCCCGGATGAATGTACACTGAAACAAGTGTCCTCCAGGCTATCCTCCGAACTGGGAATTGATTGCAGGGAATCGCACACCCCCAAATGGAGGAGCATCCTGCCGGATGTCCTGGCCCAGACGTGGGAGCCCTCCCTGGAGCAGCAGGGGGAGCGCAATTACTGGGATCCCGCCCACAGAGCATTCGTCGTAGAAAAACCGTCGCGAGCAGAAATTCTTCTGACGCGGTACCGTTCTCGGTCGAGAGATCGACAGGATGAATATGTCCTGGATAACAAAGAAGACAGATGGTGCACACGTTCCAGGGAGTGGGCGTTATGGGTGTACTATGCCTGCTCCCAGACTCCAGCGTGTCGGGCAACAGGTAACAGGTGTTATCGAGTCTGCGTGGACGGGGTCTACTTTCCTCTCCCCGTCGTCAAATATGGCAACGCACACGGAGCTTACTCCGTTTACTCGGAAAAACGGGGTTACCGCTATCTCATACCAAATCGCCTTAGAGAAGGATTGAATATGCTATACTAATCCTGAAAGA
>NZ_CAUUWA010000021.1 GCF_963548695.1 uncultured Fretibacterium sp. | reverse complement strand
CCCCCTGCTGCCAGAATTTCCCAAGTAACACCTTGACTTTTTCTAGCAGGTCTTTGTCCAAGACCATTGTTTGTGCAGGCTAGAGAACAGCGTTTCCCCCACCTCCCGCATCGTCTCGAAGAACCCGGCGGCATGGGCGTTCCGCCTCTCATGCAATGCACGGGACAGAGCCTGACATCGAGGCATCCACTCGCTGTAAACATCAAGCGACAATATGTAGCGGGTACAGAACCATCCCCAGACATACAATAAGCCATAAGATGCCCAGCGAGAACCGCAGAGTCGTCATCTCCTTCCACCAAAGGTAAGGAAAAGAGGCAGGTGTATCGCAAGCGCTCCCACGATAAACCAAAAGGTGTACTCATCCCAGATGACTCCCAGCCCCAACAGGACGCCGCTGCAGGTATGCAGAACCAATTGGATTGTATGACACCAGGCATCGCTCTCAAAAATGGACGGACTTCGCCTATTACTTTGAGATGCACGCCGCAGCCATGTGCAGGGAACGGGAAGCATCCAGACCAACGTAACGATGACCCACAGCAGGCTCAGCGCCAATCGCCGGCTCATCATCCGATTATCCGCCCCTTTTGCGCATTCAGCTGCCAGACGCCCCGATCCCGATCGTAGCGGACATAGCCGCTGTTCACACCCCATCCCAGAACGGTCCGGCGCATCTCGGCCATGCGCGCCCGGTCGGAAAGGTCCGGGTCCCGCCCTTCCTTCAGTGCAAGAATCAGCCCCCGGCAGTGCGGCATCCACTCCCTGCGGATGGCATTGGCGAAGAAAAAGAATACGACGCAGAACAAGACCATCATAACGTCGAACCATACGTCAAGCCAAGAAAACGAGAAAGATGCCGCATTTCGAGCAAGTTCATATGTCGAACCCCGGAAGCTCGCAACAGTTCCATACAAGTGCGCCACTGCCAGAAGCATCAGAAACGATACGAGAAAAAGGGCTCCCTGCCCTTTGAAATAATAGGCTGCGACACGCAGGCTTGGGTTGTCCCAGGCCCAAGCGATCGTTCGCAGAAAGTTGATTTCTCCTGCTCGTCCCGATAAAGGGCTATAACGTTCCGTGCGATACGATTCCTTCTCCTTCTCAAGATATTTCACGTTCAGGCCCCCATACCACAGGGCAAGCATTTCCTCGTCCCTCAGCACTTCTTCGTCGTCCGCATCGAACAGACCCCGGACGGGAGCTTCGAAGTAAAGCATCGAGACCCCCAATACAAACAGCGTCCAAGCTGTGCAGGCACAAAACTCCTCATACCCCACAATCCCGGCCAGCCCCATTGCGGTAACGGACCCCATAAAACAGAGCGTCTTCATCGCCCCAAAGACAACAAAGGAACTTTCTTGAGCTCTTGGTCGGAAGGAAACGCAGGTCTGCGAATGCCAAAGGTGTCTACAGGGAATGAAAAACACAAAAAAGCACACTGCCATCAACCATAAGCTTCCCAGAGCAAATCTCAGACTTGTCATGAACGCCTCCTTCCTCCAGGGGTTAATCGCCAATCTTTTCTTTCTTGATCGTACCGGACGTATCCGCTGTTCCACGCCCAGCCCAGAACGGTCCGGCGCATCTCCGCCATGCGCGCCCGGTCGGAAAGGTCCGGGTCATCCCCCTGCTCCAAAGCACAATTCAACGCACGGTAACATTTTATCCATTCCCCATATACATCGCAGGACAGCATGAAGATCGGAACACCCAAAATAATGAAAACAACGATCAAAACATAAAGAAACGGTCCTAAACTATCCTGTACGGAGCGGTGTTTGATGTCATTCATGAAATTGACCATACTCCAATTTCCCAGGAACAGAACTCCGGAAGCCGCGCACAGGAAAGGCCACACAGCCTTACAATAGTAGGCAAAGGCACGCATGTGGGGATTGTCCGAAGCCCAGGCCCGCAAAAAATCTTTAGGCGTAGAGGAAGCGGGACAGAAAATCCACCGTCCCTCGCCACGGAATTTCTGCACGTAAATCCTGTTCAAGCCGCCGTACCACAGCGACAGCATCACCTCGTCGGTCAGCGCCGCCTCGGCCTCCTCGCTGCACGGCCCTAGGCTTTGGACCTCCGAAAACGTCTCCATCGGTCTCTCGCCTCCATGATATGCGAATCCGTACCATCGGCGTTTTGTCCCCGGCATTTTGCTGCGGCCGTGCCGGATCGTCATGCCGTCATTCGATCAGCCGGCCACCTTTCGAACCTTTGGAGGGAGCGTTCAGCCGCCAGCCCTTTTCACGGTCGTACCGGACGTAGCCGCTGTTCCACGCCCAGCCCAGAATCGTCCGGCGCATTTCCTCCATACGCGCCCGGTCGCACAGGTCCGGGTCCCGCCTCTCACTCAGCGCCCGCGACAGAGTTCGATAATGCATTCTCCACTCCTTGCTCGCTAGCCATGAATGCATAAAAGGCAAACTCATAACAGCAGAAAACGCCAAAGTGAATAAAACCAAGTGATACCAAAGATATGTCCTGCTGGGAATATTATACGATTCCCGCACCCAAAACCTGACAACATTCATGACGTTCTTGCTCACATTGAGCATAAGAGCAACAACGACGGCAAAATAGCCGAGCATACTTTTACAGTAATAGGCGGAAGTTCGCAGGTAGGGATTGTCCGAGGCCCAGGCCCGCAGGTATTCCGGAGGCGTATGATTCAAAGGCGTTCCAATCCATCGCCCCGCCGCCCGGCACTTCCGCGCATAGATCCCGTTCAGACCGCCGTACCACAGCGACAACATCGCCTCGTCGGTCAGCGCCGCCTCGGCCTCCTCACTGCACGGCCCAAGGCTTGCGTGCTCCCCCGCGAGCGGGGAAGAAACACGCTTCCGCTCCAAGCCCAGAGCAGCTGCAGAATTCCCCTGCTTATCCGAGGACGGCCCCCTCGATCGCTTGAATACGTCCTGGGACAAAAAAAGGATGATCGTAACAACACCTGCTCCGGCAAAAAACCATACCCAATAATTGTCGGCCCAAAGAAGCGCCAAGCCCAAAAAGACAAAGACGAAAACAAGAGATATGCGACACAGAACGCCGTCCCGGGCATATTCCACAAGAGACGACCTGCCGTCCTGCCCCTCAAAATGCCTCGAATGCCACAGGTGCAGACAAAGAGGCAGAAGCAGCCAAACGAACGTCACGACGAGCCACAGGGACCCCAGCCATAAGGGAAAGGTAACAGAATAGGGATCATAGGGGTTCATCCGATCAGGCGCCCCCCTTCCGATCGTGTCATTCCCGAGCCCAGCTTCCATGCCCCGGATGCCCGGTCGTAATGGACGAGACTTTTCTCCAGAGCCCAGCCCAGAACCACCCGGCGCATCTCTGCCAGCCGTGCCCGGTCGGACAGATCGGGGTCCCTGCCGTCTTTCAGGGCGCGAACCAGCTCCCGGTAACGCGCCATCCACTCCCGGTGGATAGACCAGGCAAAGGGGAGGAAGACAGCACAGACAAAAAACAGCGTGATGGATCGAATACACAAATCGGGCATATTTTTCGACATATATTCAGTACTTAAATATAGATAAGGATAGGGCAGATAAATCCTTTTTATACAGTCCCTGGCTCCATAAACCTCCCCCGCCGCCAACAGCAGCAGCAGCACCAACAAAAAAGCGGCAAACTGGGCCTTGAAGTAATAACCCGCAGCCCTGAGCTCGGGGGCATCCCAAAACCAGGCCCTCGTTCGGGAAAAACTGTAATCCATACCCCATCGGCTTCGGGCCTGAACATAAATCGCGTTCAAGCCGCCGTACCACAGCGACAGCATCTCCTCATCGCCCAAGACCTCCTCGTCGTCCGCATCGAACAGGCCGTCTATGGGCGCCTCGAAATAGATCAGCCACACTCCCAGCAGCAGAAGGGTCAAGGACGCCTCGAGACAGATGGACAGGTGCTCCCACCAGAACGCGGACAGGCCCGCGACGATGCCCGACGCGATGAAACAAAGCTGCTTCGTCGCCCCCATGACGGCGAAGTTTCCATTTCTGGCCCCGGGCCGGGCGCTGCGATACCCCCATGCCCGCCAAAGATTCATACAGGGCGGAGGCAGCATCCAGGCCGATGCCCCCGCCAGCCACAGAAGCCCCAGCACGGAACGCAGCGGCGTCATTTCGCCGCCCTCTTGCCTTCGATCGCCGTCACCCAATTCCCGATACACGCACCCATCGGCCTCTCGCCTCCTATGCCTTCTCACGCCGTCGTTTATCGAAATCCTTATAAAAACCTGACCCGCAGGCGAGAAATAAAAGATGCACCACGAGCGTTATTATCATGAACCGGAGGTAATACTCCCGCCAGATGACCCCTACCCCCAGCGATATACCGCTACAAATAAATAGAAAACGTTTGATGATGAGCCATCGGGCATACCGTTCACAAAAATGAGGCCCCTGACGCGGATCTCGGATTGCACGCCACAGCCATGCGCAGGGAACGGGAAATATCCAGACCAGCGTAACGATGGCCCACAGCAGACTCAGCGCCAATCGCCAGCTCGTCATCCGATCATCCGTCCCTTTTGCGCGTTCAGCAGCCAGACGCCACGATCCCGGTCGTAGCGGACATAGCCGCTGTTTACCCCCCATCCCAGAACGGTCCGGCGCATCTCCGCCATTCGCGCCCGGTCGGAAAGGTCCGGATCCCGCCCCTCCTTCAGTGCAAGAATCAGCTCCCGGTAGTGCGGCATCCACTCCCTGCGGATGGCATTGGCAAAGAGAAAGAACACGAAAGTCATCAGAATCGTCATCGGGATGCGAACGCAGAGAAAGGATAAGACCGCCGTATCCTGAACGAGAGCACATGAAGGATTCCTGATCGTTCGGACATCGTCATAGGTAAACCCCATGATCTGAACCAAAAGGAACGAAACCGCATAGAGGGTGCTCTGCCCCTTCAGAAAATAGGCTGCAGCGCGCAGGCAGGGGTTATCCCAAGCCCAGGCCCATGTATGAGAAAAATTGATTACCGCCGCTTTCTCCGAGATGGCCCTGCGATGTTCCGAGCGATACGATTCCATTTTCTTCAAAAAATACTTTTCGTTCAAGCCGCCATACCACAAAGCGAGCATTTCCTTGTCGGTCAGAACCTCCTCGTCGTCCGCATCGAACAGGCCGCAGATGGGAGCTTCAAAGTAGAGCATCAGAGCCCACAGTGAAAAAAATATTCCGGCCACATCCAGGCAGCGCGCTGCATAGAGCGGGTGGAGTTCGGCATAGAAGCCGATCGGCCCCAACGCAATGACGAAGCTCATCAGGCAAAATGCCTTCAGCACTCCGAAAACGGCATAAGCTCCCTCCTGCACGCTTGCACGAGGCGGAATGAAGTTCGAGGAACGCCACAGGTGAACGCACGGGATGAAAAAAGCCAGAAGAGCCGCCATAATAAGCCATGAGATTCCCAGGGAAAAGCTCAAGGGCATCACGCTCACCGCCCTCCTCTCCCGTATTTCAGCCGCCAATGATCGGCATACCGGACATAGCCGCTGTTCCATGCCCAGCCCAAGATCGCACAGCGCATCTCCTCCATACGCACACGATCGGCAAGATCGGCGTCCCGCCCCCCTTTCAGAGCCTCGGCCAAAACGCGGTAATGGGATATCCATACCCTGTATCCCATCTTATACGACAATACGAAAAACGGAATGACGATGAGACCCCAGGGGATGAGAATGCTGCGAAGCAACAGCCCCAGATTTTCCAGCATGGCGGTATGCTCCATACGGTCCAGAAAGCCTCCGACACAGGCACAGCCCCAAATAACACCCATTGACGCCGTTGCCAGCAGGCTGAATACAGCTTTACAATAATAGGCGGAGGCACGCATGTGGGGATTGTCCCAAGTCCAGGCCCTGAAACATTCCCTTGGAATGTCAGGGATAAATTCGAAAACCCACCGTCCCTCTTCACGGAATTTCTGCACGTAAATCCTGTTCAAGCCGCCGTACCACAGCGACAGCATCACCTCGTCGGTCAGCGCCGCCTCGGCCTCCTCGCTGCACGGCCCCAGGCTTTGGACCTCCGAAAACGTCTCCATCGGCCTCTCGCCTCCATGATATGCGAATCCCCCGGCAACCGGGGGTGCAGCGATAAACCCTTTTAAGCCTCTACGCATACCCCCTTCAGCGTTCCTTATCTTTGGATTTCAGAGCCCCTAGCCCTAGCCGGAGCATTACGGCCAACCATAATGCCAGCATGATCCCCCAGCGAAAAAACAGGAAATACTCCCACCAAAGGAACCCCAGCCCCAATAATATCCCTGAACAGGCATATTCGATGCTTCGTATGGTATCCTTCCGAGCCAGCCGGTCGGAATCTCGTCTTTCAAAACGCTTGGACCTCCGCAAACGTGCACAGGGGACAAACAGCATCCAGGCAGATGCCGCCGTCAGCCAAACAACCCCTGACACAAAGCGCAGAGACGTCATTCCATAACACGCTCCATCCCGCTTCTCAATCGCCAGCATCGCGCCTCTCGATCATAGCTGACGCATCCATTCTCCCGAGCCCAGCCCAAAACGGTCCGCCGCATCTCGGCCAAGCGGGCACGGTCAGAAAGGTCCGGGTCCCGATGCTCCTCCAGGGCCGCAGCCAATGCACGATAATGTGCCATCCATTCTCGATGAATATCGCGTACAAAAGGGAACAGAACGATCCCGACAAATAAGATCGCAGCAACCCGAGCATACAACCCCAGATCGGAGAATATGCGTTCGCCTGAACTTGGTTTTATAGCTTGAAAATCGACGACCATTGTTGCCACGGGGATTGCAAGACGCAATAAAAGCAGCGCCAACGCGAATACGGCTCCTTGGGCCTTGAGGTAATAGCCCGAGAGCCGCAGATCGGGATTATCCCAGGCCCAAGCATTCGTGCGGGAAAAACTGTACCCGATCCCTTTCCCTGAATGCTCGAGAGCACTCGTATACGCAGCACTTACTCCTTCATACCATAGTTTCAACATGTCCTGGTTCCTCAAGACCGTCTCGCCATCGACATCAAACAAACCCCGGATAGGGGCCTCGAGGCGAAGCAGCAACATCCCCAATCCCCCGAATATCACCACAATCCCCCAGCAAAGCTCTTCGAACTTCCAATGACCCCCCAACAGGGGTACCGTGCTTCCCGCAACGATGAAACAAAGAGTTTTCAACGAGCCCAGTACGGCGAACTTCCCTGAAGAAACTCCATACCTGTTCAAAGAATAACGCCATGCCTGCAATAAATGCACACAGGGAACAAGGAGCATGGCTCCGCACAGAACCAGCCAGCCTCCATTCAGTACAAAATGCACGGTCCTCATCCTATTGCCCGCCCTCTGCCCACATGCAGCTCCCAGCCGCCGTTATTCCGATCATAGCGGAGATAGCCATTATTCCAGGCCCAACCCAGGATAGTTCGCCGCATCTCCCCCATACGCGCCCGGTCGCACAGGTCCGGGTCTCTCCCCTCTTTCAGTGCCGCAGTCAATATACGGTAATGCCTCATCCATTCTGTGAAACTATGAAATGAAAGCATAAGAGGGTAAAACATCAAATAAATAAAATTTAACCCGAAAAACACCATCGGAATCCCATAATTTTTATAAGCAGATATTTTTGCTGTTGCAATATTGACCAATAGGAGCATCACCACAGCTATTCCCCAAAGCCCCATCACAGCTTTAGAATAGTAGGCAAAAGCGCGCAAGTGAGGATTGTCCGAAGCCCAGGCACGCAAATACTCTCCAGGGATAAGAGGACTCATCCCCAACAACCACCGTCCCTCTTCACGGAATTTCTGCACGTAAATCCTGTTCAAGCCGCCGTACCACAGCGACAGCATCACCTCGTCGGTCAGCGCCGCCTCGGCCTCCTCGCTGCACGGCCCCAGGCTTTGGACCTCCGAAAACGTCTCCATCGGCCTCTCGCCTCCATGATATGAGGATCCCCCGGGGTAACCGGGGGATATTGTCAAAACGTCGGAGTCCAAGGTGGAGAATATTGTCCAACGAGAACGGTGATTAACCCCTCCACTTGATGAACTTTTTCGTGGGTAACAAAAAATTCCATTACAGCATTTAATACAGGTAGAAATACACCCTCCACTAAGCCAGATGCATATAAAGTACTCGATGCTCTGACATCTCCCTTCGGATCAAAAAGTGGATGTTTTTCACCAATGCACCGCAAACGTACTGCGATGTCCTTACGTAGGTCTGTAGTTATCTTGTAATCTTTTTCCTCCGCAAGAAAAAGTAATCCATCGCCTTGAGGCGGCACAAACTCCCTATATCGCGTCACATCAAAGAGCACCTTTCCACCACTGGTGATCAAAGGGGCAACGTGCAGCTTCGTGTCGTTCCAAATATGTATCGTGCCCCGGTCCGGCCCCGTCTGCTCGAAGGTCACGGTAAAGCCGTTGACCTCTCCCTTGGGGGAAATATCGTAGGACCTGCTGCGGCCCCTTACCTTCCCCTCTCGCAATTTCATCGCTTTGATAACCGCATTCCACGCATTGTGGAGAGCCTGCTCATGTTCCTGAGGCATCCGTGGGCCCGATTGTTTCAAGTCCACATCCAAATAATCCAGGCTCCCAACCAAGCCCCTGGCGATGACCTCGCCCAATGCCCGAACCTCCGGCAGCTTCAACAGCAGTTCCCGAACCTCTGCCTCATATCCTTTTACATACCTCTGCATCAGCACTATGGGCCAGATTTCCGTCAGCGCGGTACTCATGCTGTCGATTATTACGGTTTTATCCCCCGGAATATAGAACCCCTTCAAAAATATCCGCTCGTCCTCCTCGCCGTCTCGTGGAGGCAGGAAGGTATACAGACTGCATGTCGCGTCCCGGGGCAAATTCAAAGGGCCAAAGCGGCCATCGGATGTTGGCCTCAATTCCACATCATCAAGCAACAAGGAAACGGTCAAGGAGGATAGTTCCACGCGAACTCCCTCGGGCAGAACGATCCGCCCGGTGATTTCCTTCCGGCGAAGGAACACGACGGAGTCGCTTCTTCCATAGTTGTCAAACGCATACAAGGGGCCGGAGTCCGCCCCTTCCGGCAGCGGCGCCTCGAAGTGACCGGGCTCGCCCCCGGAGTTGTCCACGGACAACACGTCGCCGCTGAACACCACACTCAGAGTCGCGTTCAGGTTCCTCCCCTCGACGCGCACCCTGCCGCCGTCCATCTGCATGGCGGAGGAGAGGATCGGCGTATGGGCGTTCACCACGCGGACCGTCGCAGCATACGTGCGCCGGCCGCCGAAGAACAAAAAGACCTCCCAGTGCCCCTCGCCCGTACCCTCGGGCCAGGTGAACGACGCCTTGCCGTCCGTCACGGACGCGGGCCTCAGGTTCAGCGGTGTACCGCGCTTTCCTGTATGCCGCCACGACTCGCGAATCGCTATCCATGCGCTGCCCGCATCGGCCCCCGGAACGGGCGAGCCCTGAAGCTCCATCTCGTCCCCGGGCACGGCGAGATCATGTGCACCCAACGTTTTGTCCAGGACTCCCATAACATAGGCCCGAGGCTCCTCCAGGTATTCCGCGGGCCTCAGCCGGTCGGGGTCGTTCACGTCCAGAAGGCCGTCCTGATCGTCGTCGAAATCGATGTAATCGCGGACCCCATCGTCATCCGAATCCCCGGTCCCCTCCACTCCATCCGGCACGCCATTGCCGTCGCTGTCCGTATCGAGGAAATTGGGGATGCCGTCGCCGTCCGTATCGTTGCGGGGGAAAAGCTGCTCGAAGGGCAGGTTGAACGTCATGAGCCTGCTGAAGGAATAATATTCGATGTAATCGGAAACGCCGTCTTCGTCCGCGTCGGAGTTACGGTCCAGCCATACGGCGCCCTTGGGAGAGTTGCCGGGGTTGACCGCATTCCGCCAGACGGAGTCGGAAAAGGTTCCGGCCTCGCGGTACGGCTCCAGACGGCGCAGGACGGTCAGCAGTTCCATGAGGTCGGGCAGGGTGTCCCCATCCGTGTCCTCATTGCCCCTGTCCATGCCAGAAGGTCGTGCAGCTCGTCCGGGATACCGTCGGCGTACTCGTCCTGAAAGATCAGCGCGTGGTAACGCCACTTCTGTGCGGTATCCGCCACCGTCGCCATGGTGAACCAATAGACCCCCGGACGGGGAATGCTGAACTGTGCCCAGGTGTAGTCATCGGTCGGAAGGCCCGGCATATTGGATACGGTCAGGGGCTCCTCGTTCTTCCCCGTCTCGAAGCTCATGACGGGGTTCATGAACGGCGTGTGGGCGACCAGGACCGAATGGGCCCCCGCCCTGTCGAAGCTGACTGCAAAGTAGTCGCTGTCGTAGCCGGCGCTGTTGTCCAAAACGCCCGATATGGCGGCGGGCATCGCAGCGGGAGCGTCCTTGAATTCCGCGTAATCGATCCCGTTGTTCGAGGAGTTACCCGTCTCGGCCTCCGCGTACTCCGGGTAGGCTCCGCGCGACGGGTCGAGCGGGCCGGCGTCCCAGACGTCGGGAACTCCATCCCCGTCCGTATCGCTTTTCAGCGCTTTCGGTGGGTTCGGATCGGGATTCGAGGGCTTGGGCGCCGGACCTGGCTCAGGCAAACCCGGAGCGGGCGTCGGAGGCGTGGGCTGAGGTTGGGGTGAAGGCTCCGGAGCAGGAGGTTGAGGCTGAGGATCGGGACTCGAGGGCGGAGGCACAAGCGAGAGCCGAGACGGGCCTTCGGGCCCCGCCCCGCCGGAGCTTCCTCCACAGCCTCCCAGGGAGAACAGCAACAAGAGGAAGAGCAGACACAAAAGGATTTCGCAAACGGACCGCCTTTTCACGAACATCGACCTCCCTTGTCCGGCCCGGATGGGGCGGGCGCTTCACGCCCCGCAAGTTCCCACCCGCCCTGCCGTCAGGGCCAATATTTCGCAGACTTCGTCCTCTCGATCACCGTCCGAAAAGAAAGGTGAAACAACCGTATTGTAAGAGAAGACGCGCAAAAGGTCAAACCCATGGGAACAAATAAGCCGGCGGCCCCAAGGCTATTCCCCGTGCGCCGGAGATTGCCCTCCAACTTCCCCGGCCTACGCCCCGTCGGTCAGCCCCAGCTCGGCGCAGGCCCTCAGGACCCCTCCCGCATCGATGTCGTCCGTCACGAGGTCGGCCGCGGCCTTGACCGCGTCCGGGGCGCCCCCCACCGCGACCCCGACGGACGCGCCGCGCAGCATCTCCACATCGTTGGCCCCGTCGCCGAACGCGACGACGTCGCCGGGAGCGAACCCGAGACGGCGCGCGGCCTCCAGGATGCCCCTCCACTTCGAGGTCCCGGCCGGACGCGCCTCGATGAAATGCTGCGTGCGGTCGAGCACGACGCCCTCGATCGGCTCCCGGAAGAGCGGGGACGCGGAGGGATCGGGCGAGAAGGAGTACATCAGGAACGCCCGGCTCAGCTCCGCCACGGGCCGGATGCAGGGGTATCCCGCCTGTCCGTCGAGGTAGTCCCTGACGGCCTCGTCCTCGTCGTCCATGTAGACGCAGCGGTCGTCGAGCGCCGCGGAACGGACGAACCCCTCCGACACCGTCCCGCGCAGGCGGCGGAGCGCCCCTTCGGGGAGCCATGTCTCGGCCAGGACCTCCGCTCCATTGAGGATCTGCGCCCCGCAGCAGCAGACGAGGAGCCCGATGCCCAGCTCCTCGGCCACCCCGCGGGCCAGAAAGGCTCCCCGAGCCGTCGCGATGGCCGGGACATGGCCGTTTTGCCGCAGCAGCTCCACGGCCCTGCGCGTGGCGTCGGGGATATGGCCGGTTCCTCCCGCGTAGCTTACCAGGGTACCGTCGATATCGAAGAACACGTACCTGCGCCCCATGCCCTCACCCCTTCATCCGAACGGGGATCCCCGCCCAGACCCGGTCGACGGTCTCCGCCTCCCGCGCCAGGAACTGGTACAGAAACCCCGTCTCGTCCCGCCAGCGCCGCTCGAACGGGTCCATGGGGACGATGCCGCCCCCGATCTCGTCGCCGATCAGGACGCACCGCCTCAGGCGCTCCACGCGCACCTCGAAAAACGCCCGCACGTCAGAGCCGCGCAGCAGCAGGGTACGGACGCCGTCCTGAAGGTTCACCACAACCGCCGCGTCCGTCACGGACTCGGGCTCGTCGCGGCTCAGGTCGCAGAGGGCGGCGAAGGGCCCGTAGAGCGACTCCGCATAGGCCCGCTTGCCCATAAACCTTCCGCCAAGGATCAGATGCATCCCCCTCACCTCATAACCACCAGGGCCAGGAGCATCGCCGTCTCCGAGAGCTCCGCGAACGCGCCCAGCAGGTCCCCCGTAATCCCGCCGAACCCCCTCGTGCAGCAGCGTCCCCAGAGCAGAAGGACGGCGAGCCAAACGGCGGGGAGGAGCAATGCACGCGCGCCTTCGAGCCCCGCGAGGACCGCGGCGAACGCCCCAGCACCGAGGACAAGAATACGGGTGTGGCACGGGCTCCGCGCCCCGCCCAAGGTCCGGGCCAGCCCGTCGTCCCTGGCGAACGGAAGCACGTTCAGCAGCAGGCCAAGCCCCAGGCGCGACCAGACAGGAATCGCGGCAAGGAGGCCCAGCGGCGTCACGCCCACCGGACGGGCGAAGAGCTCCGCGAAGACGGCGCTCTGTAGAAGCGATACGGCAACGCAGCCCGTCACTGCGAACGCACCGGAATGGGGGTCCGACAGGATCCTCAGGCGCGTTTCCCGGTCCCTGCGGGAGAAGATGGCGTCACAGGAATCCATGAGGCCGTCCCTGTGGAGCCCCCCCGTGACGGCGAGGACGACAAGCCCCATGAGGACCCCCCTCAAGAGGGGCGACAGGTCCCAGCGCGACAAAAGGAGGAAGGCCGCGAGCCACACCGCGGCAAGCACGAACCCCACCAGGGGAAGCGCAAGGTTGAAAAAACGCGTGTTCCGCTCCGTCCAGTCCGGCCTCGGCACGGGCAGGACCGTCAGAAAGGAGCAGGCGATCAGAAAAGACCGTATAATATCGATGATCTGCGCCTCCTTACTTCATAATTCATCACACAGGGGCTCCGCCCCTGCACCCCGCAAGGGGACAGCGCCCCCTTGACCCCCATACTTGACCTCATACGAAAAAACGGATAACGTCATTGTACACGTGAAATTTAATAAGGAGGAACGCTGAAAACAAGATGTTCGTCTTTGTCTCGGGAGCGGTGCGCAGCGGCAAGAGCGAGTGGGCCGAGCGGGCCGCAATGACGCTCTCCCCCGTGGGACCGCGCGTCTACCTGGCCACGGCGCACATTCTCGACGAGGAGATGCGCCACCGCGTCGAGCGCCATCAGGCGGCACGGCAGGGGCGTGGCTTCTCGACGATCGAATGTCCGCGAGATCTGGAGGACATCCTTTCCTCGGTACCGGAGGACGCGACGGTCCTGCTGGAGTGCCTGGGCAACTGGACGGCCAACGAGCTCTTCGGCGAGGACGGAGACATCGCGGATGCGGAGAGGACCATCAAAAAAATCCACGGGACGGCCCTGATGCTGCGGAACCGCACGGCCAACCTGGTGATCGTGTCGAACGACGTGTTCTGCGACGGCGTGCGCTACGACGCGGAGACCGAGGCGTACCTCCGCGTCCTGGGAGCACTCCACGTCCTCCTTGCGAAGGAGGCCGACGCCGCCGTGGAATGCGCCTTCGGGCTTCCCAGGCTGGCCAGGGGCGCCATACCGGGGATTTTGCCGGGAGCCTTGTCGGGGATCTGAGGGAAAAACCGCGCGCGGCATTACGTTATAATGGTGGCGTAACGGCGGAGGACTTTGGTATCGTCTCCGTACCGCCTACGGACTTACGGATTCAGGGGACTCGATCGATTCAATCGCGGTTTTGCCGGGAAGGGGCTCAATTTCCTGATGATGCGTATCCTCCAAATAAAAAAAATCTGCAGCGGCACACCGCCGGAGGAACGAACCCTCGACCTCTCCGGGGCCGGGGTCCTCTCCTCCAATGCGTTCGGAAACGGGGCAGCGCTGCTCGAAGCGCTCTGCCTCGCCCTGTACGGGCGCGGTGTCCCACGCCTCGCGGGGACCCCCTCCCCGCTCGACGGCGAGGAAGAAAAAGGGGAATGCGAGGTCGAGGTCGTCTTCGAGGCCGGGGATGAGGGGGACCGCCCCGTCCAGTACCGGGCGGCCTGTACCCTGAGCCGCGGTGGGGTTGAACGAGGTGAGGGGCTCGTGCCCGCGCGAAGGACCCTCCGCCAACTAGAGGAGGGAACGAAGGAGCGGGACGCGTCCGGACCCATCGAGGAGATCACGGGACTCTCCTTCGAGGCGTTTCTGCGTTCGGCCCTGCTGAGGCGGGACGCCTTTTCCGCCCTCTTGAGGGCGGATCCCGAGGCCCGCGCCCCGATGCTGGACGCCCTGTTCGAGGACGGACTTTACCCCTATGCAGAGTCCCTGGCCTACGAAAAGTTCAGGGCGGAAAAAGCGGAAGCGGCGGGGCGGACGGCCCGAGGCGAGGCCCCAAGCCGGACCGCTGCGGCAGGGGAAACGGAGGTTCTGAGGCGTGAGCTGTCCTCGGTCCTGCAGGAACTGGCCGACAGGGGAAGGGAACGGCTGCGAGATGGCTCGGCCCCCTCCGAGGGGGAAGGACTCGCGCAAGCGGAGCGGGACCTTCAGGATCTGAGCAGGAGAAGGGCGGAGTGGGAGAAGGAGATGGCGCTCTTCGCCCCGGACCGGCGACGGCTGGACCAGGCCCGCCAGGCCCTGGAGCTTGGGGAGGTCTACCATACGCTCTCCTTGATGCGCAGGGAACAGGAACGGGACAGGCTGGAGCAGCTGAGCCTCAGCGCCGACATGAACCGTTGCCGCGATGAAGCTCAGGCCGCCGAGGAGGCGTTCACCCTGGCGGAGGCAGCCCTCCGAGACCGCCTTGTCGCACAAAAAAGGCTGACGGAGACGGTGCGGACGGTCCGGGAGCTGGATCAACAGAGCCTGGAGCGCCAGAACGCCGTCAAGGAGGCCCGCGGGCAGCTCCAATCCCTGGAGACGAGGCTGAGCGCCATCTCCGCACGGGCAGGGCAGGAACAGGCCGCGCTGGAGAAGACCGGGGTCTCGCTCCGGGAGGCGCGCAAGTACCTCCAGACCAACGCCACCGATGAGAAACTCGCCTCGGCCCTCGAGGGGATACGCAAGTGCTTTGACCTGTTCTCCCGCTCGCAGGAGAACCGCCAGGCGCTGAGGGAGAGCTACGACAACGCCCTGCGGAGACGGCAGGACGCCCAGAACACCCTGAACGACAGGCAGGCGATGTTCTCGGACATCACGCATCGATTCGGGATCGTCGAGAAGAACTTCGAGAGGGCCCAGGCGTTTTTCGGGGCGAGCCTGAAGGGGAAGCCACTGGAGGAATGGCGCGATATCTGCACCGTGGGCGAACGGCGCATCCAGGAGATGGACCGGCTGGCGGCGAACCTGAACCGGGAGCGCGAGATTCAGGATGAGGTGCGCCAGCTTCTGGACCGTCGTTTGAAGATGGAGAACGAGCGTAGGGAGCTGGGTATGAAGGAGGCCGAGCGGGCTTCGCGGCTCGAGAGGGCTGGCACGGCCCTGCGGCAGCTCGAGGAGCGCGCGGAGATGCTGCGGCGTGTGGATGCGCTGGACGAGGACGTGCGCGCCTTTCTCCAGGACGGGGTCCCCTGCCCTCTCTGTGGCTCCCTGACCCATCCCTATGCGGGGGGGATTCTCCCGGACTCGGCTGCGACGCGGCAGCAGCTTTTCGACGCGGCCCAGGAGCTCAAGACGCTGGAGGATGAGGCCGTGGCCCACCAAGCCCTCTCCGTGGAACTTGATGAGAAAATCCTGTCCACCGGCCGGGACGAGGAGGAGCTTAAAAGGGAGCTTGTCCTGCTGAACGACGCGATCACCGAAGGGGTCGCCTCGCTGGGGCTGAAGCTCGGCGTCGGCGTTTCCCCCCTCGAGGAGCTGGCGCGCGTCCGCCAGAAGACCAGGGACCAGATGCAGAGAGCCCGCGACATCCTGACGGCCGCGGAACAGGCCGAGCGGGAGCTGACGGCCGCCAGGGACGCGCTGGAGCGCATCCGGGGCAGTCAGGAGGAACTGACGCGTTACCATCAGGAGGCGCTCTCCGGCCTCAAGCAGAGCCAGGGGGAGGCCGAGCGCTTGGAGAAGGAGATCCGGAGCCACGAGGAGTCCTTCAACAGCGTGCGCAGAGAACTCATCGGCCGGCTCTCCCTCTTCGGCTACAAAACCCTTCCGGACGACAACCCTGGTCAGCTTCTGGAGCTTCTGACCGCGCGTTCCGCCGCGTGGGTGCGGAGGACGGAGGAAAAGGAGGCGCTGGAGCGGACCCTTTGTACGGAGCAGGCCTCCCTCCAGAACCTTCAGAAGGAGAGGGACGGACTCAGGGCCGAGGCAGTGGGCAAATCGGATCTCGTCAAACACCTCGAGGCGGAAAGGGACGCCCTGCAGCAGCAGCGCATCGTCCTCTTCGCTTCGAAGGACCCGGAGACCGAGGAGCACCGCATGGAGGAGTCCGTCAGGGAGCTGCGCAGCCAGCTGGAGCTGCGCCGGGAGGCCCGCAACGAGAGCCGCATCCGCCTGGACGGGATCATGGTCCGCCTGCACGATCTGGAGACGGTGCAGGCAACGAGGCGGGAGCTGCTCCAGCGGGAGGAGATCGCCTTCGGCAAGAGCCTGCTCGCCAAGGGGTTCCGCAACGAGGACGATTACCTCTCCGCGTGTCTGCCGGAGGAGGAGCGCAGGGCGCTTCAGGAGCGCATGAGGGAACTGTCGAGGACCGGCTTCGAGATCGGCGTCTCTCAGGACGACGCCCGGTTCGCGCAGGAGGAGCTCCGCAGCCGTTCCCTGTCCGCGGCCGGAAGGCCGCCCGCGGGGCTCCCTGATCTGCTGGAGCGGGCCGGGACCCTCTATCTGGAATTGGGCCCGGACGCCGAGGGAGAGAGGCTCTACCAGGAATACGGGGACGCCCTGCGCCGGCGCGTCCCCGCGGACGCCGCCGGCCGAGGGGAACCGGACGCCGCTCTGCGGGCCTATGCGCGGGACCTCGCCTTCGAGGCCGTCCTGAGGCGGGCCAACGACCGTCTGTCGAGGGGCCAAGCCTCGCTCCGCATCCTTCGGGAGGAAAAGGGGGAGGGGAAGCCCTTCGGGCTCATCCTGAAGGGGGACGCGTCGGGAGAGCTTCCGCGCTCCGGAAGCGGACTCCCGGAGCGTGAGGTACGCATCGCGTCCCTGGCGCTGGCCTGGGGATTGTGCGACCTGTTCCGCCGGGAGGGCGGAGGGGCGAACCTCAGGGTCCTGGATCGTCATCCGAACGGAGAGGATGCGGAGGAGGCCGCTCTTCTGGACGCCCTGCGCGAGGAGGGGGAATGCGTGTGTCCGTAAAGCCGATGCCGAACGCCCCCTCCCCGGAGAATCCGACGGGGAGAGAGGCGGAGAGAGACGAGACGGGACAGCAGAGGTTCGATGCCGTCTTGGGCAACCTGGAGTTCTTTCTGACGCGACTCAGAGGATTATCCTGTTGCCGGTCCGTCGGCCTTCCGGGGGGCGGATTCTGCCTCTTCACGGGGTCCGACTCGGCCTCGGAGAACTGGGTTTTTCGCTGCGGCTCAGTCCCGGACGAGGAGGCGGTTCATGC
This sequence comes from uncultured Fretibacterium sp., assembly GCF_963548695.1. Taxonomy (NCBI): domain Bacteria; kingdom Thermotogati; phylum Synergistota; class Synergistia; order Synergistales; family Aminobacteriaceae; genus Fretibacterium; species uncultured Fretibacterium sp. The sequence goes on along the minus strand of NZ_CAUUWA010000021.1, from coordinate 17,656 downwards.
GGCGCTTCGCTTCTTTGGGGAGTGCGCGACCGGGGAGGGTGCGGCCCCCTTCATCTGGCCCCTTCCCGAGGGCGGCGGGGTCCTCCCGCGGTTCGGGCTTCCGGAGAGGGGACGTCTTCTGGCCATGAGCCGCGGGTGCGTCGGTCCCACGGACGCCCCCGCCGATGGCGGGGTCCCGGAGGCCTCGTTCGTCCCGGTTTTGGACGAGGCGGGCGCCGAGCGCTGGGCCGAGACCATGTGGCAGGGCTTCGGCGCAGGGCCCGGCGCACCCGGGAACCTGCACGTCCTGGTCCGCGGGATGCGGACCGACGGAACCCTGACGCTCGTGACAGCCCGCATCGAGGGTCAGGACGTGGGAACCTTTCTCCTGGCCTCGGACCCCTTCTCGCCCGCTGCCGGCGTCTATTACTTTGCGGTACCACCGCGGTATCGGCGGCGCGGCGTGGCGACCGCCATGATGGCGGAGATCCTGAGGATCGTCCGCCGCGGGGGGAAGCGGCAAGTCCTGCTCCAGGCGACGCCCTCGGGCGTCCCCTTCTACCTCGCCGCCGGGTTCGGAGCGCTGGGGGAGATCCCCCTGTTCTCCGCCAGCGACGACGTATTCTGACGCGTCCGGCGCGGCGTCCGCAAAGCCCGAGACGAAGAAGGTCCCGGGCTCGAGCATCGAGGCTGTAAGCGGAAGGAAGCTCCCCGCAGCCGGCACGTCCGCTTGGAACGAACGGTTATCGGCCAGCCTTCAGCATCAGGGCGTCGAACTTGCCCCCGCGCTCGTCCACATACAGGTTGGCCTCCGCCTCGGCGGCGGGGCAATACTGCATGGGGGCGGCGATCTGACCGGAGGCCGCCACCTCGCGGATCTTGGCGTCCTGCTCCTCCTTGGTCTTCAGCCCGTACTTGGCCAGGATCGGACGCATCTTGCTCAGCAGGACGATCCCCGACTGGAAGTTCGTAAAGTCCTTTTCCCCCGCCTCCTGAATGCAGCGGGAAAACTCCTCGTTCGTCATCTTTTTCCACCTCAGCCTTTCCCTGTGATATTCGAACCCCCTCAGCGGATCAGGGGGATAAGAAACGCCTTGGCCACCTCGTCGGCAGCCTCTTTGCCCCTGAGGAGCTCCAGCAGGCGCAGCGCGAAAAACGGCGTCGTCGCGGGCCCCTTCGCCGTCGTGATGTGGCCGTCCATCTCCACGATCTCCTTGCCGACGACGGCCCCCGCCAGCCAGGATTCCATGCCCGGATAGCAGACGGCACGCTTGCCGGCCAGGATTCCCGCCTTGCCGAACACCGCCGGCGCCGCGCAGATCGCGGCCAGGAACTTATGCTCGGCGTTATACCGCCTGACCAGATCCAGCAGGCCCTCGTGCTCCGTGTAGGCAATCGTGCCGCCGGGCACCACCAGCATGTCGAACGGCCTGTCCTTGACGCCCTCGAAAAGGGCGTCCGCGATGACGGGGACGGAATGCTTCCCCATCACCTTTTCCCTGCCGGTCAGGGAGACCGTCGTCACGTCCACCTCCCCGCGTCGCAGAATATCCACGGTCGCCAGGGCCTCCGTCTCCTCGAAACCATCGATCAAAAACAGCGCAACCTTCGCCATAAAGGCTCACCTCCCGATGTGCATTGTCCCCCGAACGGCCCGATCCGGCAAGCGCCTTTCCAGCATTCCCGCTCCGCCACGGCGACGGGTTGCGCCATCTCGTTCGTCAGGCACTTGCTATCATACGCCCCCGTCAGGTCCCAAACATCAGGTCCAAAACATCAGGCCCCAACCATCAGGTCCCAAACATCAGGCCCCAAACATCAGGCCCCAACCATCATGGAGAGCATCTTGGCTACGGCCAGTCCTCCGAACGTCCCAAAGATGTAGCCCATGAGGGCCATCAGGACCCCTATGGGGACGAGCGTCTCCTTGTAGGCCGCGGCGACCAGCGGCGCGGCCGCCACGGCGCCGATATTGGCCAGGCTCGCCGTGGCGCAGGTGAAGAGGTCCAGCCGGAAGATCTTGGCCAGGACCGCCATCAGGACGGCGTGGACCGCCAGGATGAAAAATCCCGCCATCAGGTAGTACGGGGCATCCATCAGCTCCTTGAAGTTGGCGCGCGAGGCGATGAGGCAGATCATCAGGTACAGCATGGACATGGAGACCTGGGGGCTGCCCGGCACCTTTCCCAGGGGCGTCGCCGCACAGACGATGCCCAGGATCGTGGCGAACACGACCGACAGAGTGCTGGGGGACAGGAAGTCGCTCTTTCCGAACACCTCGATGAGCCGGGGCGACACCTCGGCCGCCGCGGCAGAGGAGAGGGCCGAGGCCATGAAGCCAAGCCCGAAGAGCAGGGCGATATCCGCGGCCTCGATGCTGCTCCGCACCTTCTCCCGGTCGGTCGCGAGTTGGGTCCCGAGCTCGTCGATCAGGTGCGTGTCCGACCTCGTCCAGCGGTTGAACGCATGGGCCAGGGGGACCGTGGCCAGCAGCAGTATCACCCAAATGGAGTAGTTGACGTTGTCGATCAGCAGCGTGTAGCCCATGGCCGAGTCGTCGATGCCCAGGGCCCCCTGGATGGCGACCATATTAGCCGTCCCGCCGATCCAGCTCCCGGCAAGGGCCCCAAAGGTCTTCCAGGCCTCGGGCGCAAAGCCGTCCTTCATAGAGTAGAACATCACCGCGAACCCCGCCATGATCGTGAAGGTCGCGCTGAAGAACCCCAGGAGCATCCGCGGCCCCAGCCTCAGGATCTTCCGGATGTCGCAGCGCAGCAGCATGACGAAGATCATCGCCGGAATGATGTGTCCCCGCACAGTCCTGTAGGCCATCTTGACCTCGTCGTTGGCCGCCCACAGGTCGAAGGTCGCGAAGAGCATGCAGCCGACGTACAGGATGACCGGCGTGGGGATGTACTTGAAGAAGGCCGTGTCCTTGTACCTCATCTCCAGACTGGCCACGATCCCCGCAAAGAGCGTCAAGGACGCGATGTACATGAAACCGCTCGCTATCATACCGTCCACCTCCGCAGATTTTTCATTTCTCCGGACAACTTATACCAATTTGCACTAAAACAAAAGTTTAATACCTCTTAGCCACCGCAAGGGAGGGCAAGAGATGCTGATCTTACCTTTTAAGCTTTTGCACGAATTGGCATCAATATCTTTTCTCCAGATTTTCTCCAGCCTTACCCTATATCCTTTATCCCCTGACGATCTCGCCCCACGCTATGCCCTCGACCGAATCGATGCCCAGGCCCGGGGCATCGTTCAATTCGAGGACGGCGCCGTCGTAGATCACCCCTCCCCTCACGGGATCGGACGCACAGAGGATGGGCGGGTCGAGGTCGTATTTGGTCACGACCCGGCGCGCCATAGCCAGGTGCGCCGCGGCCGTCACGGAGACCTTGCTCTCCATCATGGCGCCGATCATGCATTCCATCCCGGCGGACTCGGCCATCCCGCAGATCGTGAGGGCCCCCGAGAGGCCGCCGCTCTTCATCAACTTGATGTTCAGCATATCCGCCGCGCGCAGCGAGATCAGACGCAGGGCGTCCCGGGGGGAGTAGACGGACTCGTCCGCCAGGATCGCCGTCTCGACCGCATCGGTCACCCGCTTCAGCCCCTCGATGTCATGACAGGCCACCGGCTGTTCCACCAGCTCGATATCCAGCCCCTCGTCCTCCATGTATCGGATGGCGCGTATCGCCTCCTTCGGCGTCCATCCCTGATTGGCATCGACCCGCAGCAGCACCTCGGGCCCCACGGCGCGCCGCACGGCCCCGATCCGCTCCATATCCAGGCGGGAGTCGATGCCCACCTTGATCTTCAAGGCGTCGTAACCGTCCCGCACGGCCTCGGCGGCGTCCCGCACCATCTCCTCCGGCGTGTTCAGGCTGATGGTGTAGTCGGTCGTAAAGGTTCGCTTCGTCCCGCCCCAGAGGCGGTAGAGGGGCTGTCCGCAGAGCTTGCCCCAGAGGTCATGCAGGGCGATGTCCGCGGCCGCCTTGGCCGAGGTGTTGCCCACCGCGGAGTGCGCGACGGCCGAGACGGCGTCCTGCAGTTCGCTCACGTCACGGCCTATAAGGGCCGGGGCGATGCGCGTGGTCAGGATGCAGGTGATGGACCCATCGGTATCGCCGGTAATGGCCGCCGTGGGAGGTGCCTCGCCGTAACCGACATCCCCCGTGTCCGTGACCAGGGCCACGATGTTCGTGGTAACGGTGTCGGTGCTGCGGAGCGCGGTCTTGAAAGGTTTTTTGAGGGGGATGGACAGCGTGCCCAGCCTCAGCTCGGTGATCCTCATGGACGATCCTCTCCTCTGGGTATCCTCCTTGTAAATCCAAATCCGAACAACAAAAAACGGACCTCTCGTCACCCCTGCGAAAAACGCCGAGGCGAACGCAAAGAGGATCCACACGGCCTCAGTCCGTATCGATCTCCTCGCGCTCCATCCCCTTCAGCATCGCGGTGATGCTCGTCTTGAACAATGGGAACGGATCGACGTACTGTCCCGCCAGACTCAGGCCATAGTGCAGGTGCGGGCCCGTGATGCGCCCCGTCGCGCCGCTTTTTCCCACGATCTGGCCCTTGTTCACCCGATCGCCCACCTTCACCCCGATCTCGCTCAGGTGAAAGAACACGCTGAGCACGCCGTTCCCGGAGTCCACGTAGACGCTCCTGCCGGCGTAGTAATGGTCCCCCGTGAGGACGACGGTCCCGGAGAACGGCGCCGCGACCGGGGTCCCCACCGCAGCCCGAAAATCTGTCCCGGCATGGGGGCTCCGCGGCGTCCCGTTGTAGACGCGCCGAAACCCATAGCTGCTCGTGACGACGCTGCGGACCGGATACTGCGGCGGAGTCGTCCAGCGCCGCTTCACCGTCATCGTCCTCCTGGCCGCCGCGGCGAGCGCCGCCTCCCTCTTGATCCGAGGCTGATCGACCTTGGAGGGGAAGACCATCTTCGGGCTGACCTTGAGGTGCTCCTCGGGGTACTTCCGGGCCACGAGGCGCACCGTGCCCGTAGCCCTGATCCTCTGCCCGTTCTGGGTGAACTCGAAGACCAGCGGGTACTCGCCCGGCTTGACGTCGCGGACATAGGAGCCCAGCAGGCCGTAGGAGACATAGCCCTCCCCGCCCTGTTCCACGTCCAGCGAGACCGTCCGGCCCAGCCAGGTCACCGAGGGGTTCCGGTACTCCGCAGCCGAGGAGAGGGACAGGGCGAAGGCCTGCCCAATGTCCCAGCTCGACGGAAAGGTCACGAACGCGCTACCCCAGGCCGGGTGACAGAGCAGGAGCCAGAAAAGGATTCCCAGGCCCCACGAGGAACCCGGGAACCCCCTCTCGAGATTTTTCATCCCCGCACACCCGGACGGACTAGCGGTCCTCGGAGGCCAGGGCGCGTAGCAGGCCCCGGATCAGAAGCGCCAGGGAACGCGACGACTCCGCCATCACCCGAAGCACTTCCTCCTCCGTAAGATGCTCGTCCCCCATCCCCGAGGCCCTGTTCGCCACGCAGGAGAGCACGGCGGTCTCCATCCCCATGGCGTTCGCGACGACGACCTCGGGCACCGTGGACATGCCGACGAGGTCCGCCCCGAGGATACGGGCCATGCGCACCTCGGCCGGGGTCTCGTAGGAGGGGCCCATGAAGGCCGCGTAAACACCCCGCTTCAGGGTCATGCCGACCCCTGCCGCGGCCCGATCCAGAAGCTCCAGAAGCCGCGGGCTATAGGCATGGGTCATATCGGGAAAGCGCACGTTCCACCGCGGCTCGGAGGGCCCGACAAGGGGGTTGGCCCCCATCAGGTTGATGTGATCCCAAACCGCGGCGATATCGCCCGGCGCCAGATCGGGATTGACCCCGCCCGAGGCGTTCGTGGCCACGTACTGCCGAACGCCCATCATCCCGAGCACCCGCACCGGAAAGGTGACATCCTGCATGGAATAGCCCTCGTAACAGTGCACGCGGCCCTGCAGCAGGATCACCGGGCGCCCCTCGAGCGTCCCCATCACCACGCGTCCGGCGTGGCCGGGCGCCGTGGAGATCGGCCATCCGGGAATCTTCGCCGCTGGCAGGATGCGGGCATCCTCCACCTCATCCGCGACGGACCCCAGGCCGGATCCCAGGACCACGGCCGTGCGGGGCTTGAAGTCCCCGGCCGCACGGCACAGACAATCGAGTGCCCTCATGGCACGGTCGTAACCGCAGAGTTCATCATCCATTATGCAAACAACACTCCTTCATTTAAGTAAAACCCCTTCCGGTTCCGTCAAAGGCCCTCGGTCCTGGAAAACCGACAGAAAAAGCAAAAAAGTCCCTCCTCACGCCCTGGGGTGAAAGCGATCATACTCCGTCCGCATCTCGCGGTCGAAATGGGCGTAGACCTGCGTCGTCATGATCGACGCGTGCCCCAGCATCTCCTGGAGCGTCCGCATGTCCATCCCCCGGGCCAACAGGTGCGTCGCGAAGCTGTGCCGCAGGATGTGCGGATACAGGCGGGACCGCGCGATGCCCGCCGCCGCGCCCCGACGCCTCAGGATGCGCCAGAGGTCCTCGCGGCGCAGGGGACGGCCCAGGCGGGACAGGAACACGTGCCCGTCTCCGAGGCGGTTCAGGTCGTGACGCGCGGAGTCCAGATAGAGCCGGACGCTCCGCGCCGCCTCCCCCAGAAAGGGAACGACCCGCGCCTTGCTCCCCTTGCCGAGGGTCCGCAGCAGCCGGGAGTCGAAGTCCAGGTCCACGACCTCCAGCCCGCAGAGCTCGCTGGCCCTCAGGCCGCAGCCGTATCCCAGCTCGACGATGGCGAGGTCCCGCACGTCCAGAGGCCGCGGGCCGCGGCAGGCGTCCAGCAGGCGCCCGATCTCCGCCTCGTTCAGGATGCGGGGCTCCTTTCGGGTCCTGCGGGGGAGCTCCGGCAGGGGCAGATCCTCTTCGCTCCCCTCCTCCATCTCGACGAAGCGCATCCAGGAGCGAATCGCCGCGACCGCGCGCTGCTGCGTCGAACGGGCCTTGCCCTCGGCTGCGAGGCCCCGGCGGAAGGCGGCGACGTCATCGGGGGAGGGCGGGTAGGGCGGGCATCCCGCCCCGTCGCAGAACTGGAGCCACTGGCGGAGGTCCGAGACGTAGCTCTCCGCGGTGTGAGGGCTCCGGCCCCGTTCCGCCAGCAGGTAGAGGCGAAATTGACCGACCCTGCTCTCAGCCGTGTGCCGGTCCAAGGGGGCGCTCCGTCAGTCCTTCGCGAAGCGGTCGAAGATCGCGTCCACGTGCCGCAGGTAGAACCCGTTCTCGAAGAGGGCCTCGAGGCGCTCCGGCTCCACGAGCCCCTGGATGCGCCCGTCTCGCAGCAGCAGGTCCGGGAAACGCCCCTCGCCCCGGGCCGTGCGCATCGCGTTCTCCTGGACGACCGCATAGGCCGCCTCGCGCGAGAGGTTCAGCTCGTCGAGCAGGAAGGTCAGGACCCGCTGGCTGTAGACCAGGCCGCCCGTGATGTCGATGTTCCCGCGGACCCGCGCCTCGTCCACGGTCAGGCCCCGCAGGATGTTCGTCATGTCGCGCAGCATGAAGTGGACGAGGTTGAAGGCGTCCGGCCACAGGACGCGCTCCGTCGAGGAGTGGCTGATGTCCCGCTCGTGCCAGAGGGCCACGTTCTCCATCCCCGTCTGGGCGCAGCCCCGCAGCAGGCGTGCCATGCCGCAGATGCGCTCGCACTTGATGGGGTTCCGCTTGTGGGGCATCGCGCTCGAGCCCTTCTGTCCCCTGCCGAAGGGCTCGAAGGCCTCCCCGACCTCCGTGCGCTGAAGGTGCCGGACCTCGGTCGCCATCCGCTCCATCGCGCACCCCAAGAGGGCCAGCGCGTTCAGCACCTCGGCGTGCCGATCCCGCTGGAGGATCTGGTTGGAGACCTCCGCGGGGGTCAGGCCCAGGATCGCGCAGACCCGGACCTCGAGCTCCGGGGGACAGAGCGCGTAGGTCCCCACCGCACCCGATATCTTGCCGACCGCGATGTGTCGCTTCGCCAGCTCCAGACGCTCCAGGTCGCGCTTCAGCTCGGAATGCCAATTCAGGAACTTCAGGCCCAGGGTCGTCGGCTCCGCGTGGATTCCGTGCGTGCGCCCGATGCAGGGCAGATGCTTGTACCGCCGCGCCAGGTCCAGCACCGAGGCGTCCAGCTCCCGTGCCGCCGACACCGTCAGCTCCAGGGAGTCCCGAAGCATGAGGGAGCTCGCCGTATCCAGCACGTCGCTGCTCGTCAGGCCCAGGTGCAGATACCGCCCGTTCTCTCCGACGTTCTCCGCCACCGCGCTCACGAAGGCGACGACGTCGTGCTGGACCTCGCTCTCGATCTCCCGGACCCGCTCCACGGAGAAACGAGCCCTGGCCAGGATATCCCGCAGGGCGTCCTCCGGGATCCGGCCCAGCCCGCACCAGGCGCGGCAGACGGCCAGCTCCACGTTCAGCATGACGGAGAGGCGGTTCTCCTCGCTCCAAAGCCGGGCCATCTCCTTCGTCGTATAGCGCTCGATCATTGCGAACCCTCCAGTCAGGGGAAATTTTGGAATTTAAGAAACTTCATTCGGAGCCCCTTATTCAGAGCTCCTTCGGGCTCCCCCCTGCCCCCGTCGGAGGTGCGCCGTCTCCGCCAGCCAGAGACGACGGGTCTCCGTCAGGAAGGCGTCGTAGCACCCGCCCCGGAAATCGGGAAACGTGTAATCGAAGCTCCGCCAGCCGCCGAACCGGAAGCGCAGCGTCACCTCGGCGTAGATGCCGTCCCGAAGCCATATGCGGTGCGCATGGTCCTTCGTGGAGGCCAGCACGAGTCGAGCGCCGTCGACGTATCCGGGATCGACGTTGACCGCGCGCGGAGTCCGGCTCCGGGCCTCCAGGGCACAGGCCGCGCGTTTCCAGTCCGCAAGCCCCCCGGCATCCGCAAGCCCCCGAAAACAGACGAAGCGCCGCATCAGACACGGCGCGATGTCCCGGTAGTAGTCCGTCAGCGTAAAGGGTATGGGCTCGCCGATGAGGTTCGGCTCCCCCCAGAGGCGCTTCGCCTCGTCCAGGACCCAGGCGAAGCGATCCGCCTCCGAGTCGGGGTAGAGTACCCCGGCGATGCGCTTCACCAGGGGCCCCGCGCCCCGAACCGACTCGCTCACGGCGTCCGTCCCCGCGTCCTCTCGCCGGCCCTCCGCGCCGCAGGCTGCCCCTCACCCGAGGAGTCGCTTCCCTCCTCCGGTTCGTCGAGCACTCGCCCCGGGGCCAACAGCCCCATCGTCTGCGGCCCGATGGCCTTCAGCACCTCGTCCTCCCGCTTGGGAGGCGAACGGCGCGCACGGGGCTTTTTGCGGGGAATCGGGGGAGGCGCGTCCGGCTCCCCTCCGTCCGACGCCGCCGGGACAGCCGTCGGCTCCTCCACGCAGAGCCAGCCCAGGAAACGCCCCTCCCACTCGCAGGGCCAGGCCTGCCCCGCGAAATCCTCGGGAAGGGCGTCCTCCTCGCGGCGCCATGTCCGTCCCTCCTTCTCGATGGAGGCGACCCAGGTCCGGCCCAGCCCGGCCCACCACGAGATGTCCTGAGCCTCCATCAGGTCCCCGGTGCAGTCCTCCAGGATGAAGATGTCCGGCTCCAGCCGGCGGAAGGCGAGGAAGCACGGAGGCTCCCGCCCCTCGAGGTCGACGATGAACTCGTCCTTCTCGGGCAGATCCGCGACGCTCAGACGCTCCAGGTCGGTCCCGAACATCAGAGCGGCGGTTCGATTGATCCGCATCCGGCCCCTCGCGCAGAGGGCGAAGGGCAGCGGGGCCTCCCACCACTCGGGGAACTTCGGCTCCCACGGCGCAGCCGCCTCCGCAAGGGGAAGGACTCGGGCCCCGCGGCGCTCGACGAGGAGGGCCTGAGCGCTCTCGTCCTCCTCCCCGGGGCCGACGGGGCGGATCAGCCCCTCGTCGGCCAGGTGCGGCAGGTCCCGGACGAGCGCCTCGGACTGTCCTCGCTCGATCAGGACGACAAGCTGATCCTTGTGGAACACGAACGCCTGTTCGGAGCCGTCGGGCCATAGGGCCCCGTAGTCGAGAAGCAGGCGGTAGAGGGCGCGCAGCAGCACCAGGAGCGTCGAACTCGGCGACAGGGAGAGCAGGAGCTCCTCAGGGGAGTCGTTCATCGGGGGGTCCCGCCTTCCATCAGTGCGGCGGCGAACTCCCGGGGGTCGAAGGGACTGAGGTCGTCCGTCCCCTCGCCCAGGCCGATGTAGCGCACCGGGACCTTGAGCTTGCGGGCGATGGAGAGGACCACCCCGCCCTTGGCCGTGTTGTCGTACTTGGTCAGGATGACGGCGGAGAGGGGTAGCATCGCGTTGAAGGTCTCGGCCTGCGCCACGGAGTTCTGGCCCAGCACGGAGTCCAGGACGAGGACGGTTCGAAGCCGCTCGCTCCCCGCCTCCCGCTCGAGGACGCGGTGAATTTTACGGAGCTCCTCCATGAGGTTGTGTTTTGCGTGCAGGCGCCCCGCCGTGTCCACGATCAGGACGTCGGCCTCCGAGGAACGGGCGGCCTGCCAGGCGTCGAAGGCCACGGCCGCCGGGTCGCTGCCCTGACTCTGGGCGACGACCCGCACCCCGGCGCGCTCACCCCAGACCTGAAGCTGCTCGATGGCCGCGGCCCGGAAGGTGTCCGCCGCCGCCATGACGACGCGCTTTCCCCGCTTCAGGAACTGCGCGGCGAGCTTGCCCGCCGAGGTCGTCTTTCCGCTCCCGTTGATGCCGACCATCAGGAGGACCAGGGGGACGCCACCCTCACCGGGCTCGAAGGGCTGCCCCATCCCGGGGACGGAGAGCAGCTCCTCGGAGATCAGCGACACGAAGACGTCCTTCAGGGCCTCCGGTGAGGAGATCCCTCGTTGTTTCGCCTCTCGCCTGAGGGCGGAGGTCAGCTCCTCCGAGAGCTCCGCGCCGACGTCCCCCGCGATCAGGCGCTCCTCGAGCTCCTCCCAGAAAGCATCGTCGAAGGAGGCCCCCGAGAAGAGCGAGGCAATCCCCCCGCTCCAGCGTTCCTTGACCCCCCTGAGGCTGTCCTTCAAGCGCGCGAAAAATGCCATTTATGCCTCCCCTTTCCCCGTATCCCCGCCGCCGTCCTGACGCTCGCGGGGACGCCGATCCGGCCGACGCCGCGGCCTTGGGCGGCCTCGCTCCTCCCCGCGGGGCTCATCGCCGCCTGACGGCGGCTCGCTTCCTGTCCCCGGCCTGTCCTGTCGGTCCAGACGCCGTCGCGGGGGCCGGCTGGGCCGGGCCCCCTTTTCCTCCGTTCCCTCAACCAGGCGGGGCGTCGACGGGCCTGGGACCGGCGCGCCGGCACGGGCGGCCCCTTCGCTCTTGCGTCTCCGCCGCTTCTTCGGCGCAGCGCCCTGCTCTCCGTTCCCGAGGGCCTCCCGCTCCGCGGACTCGGGCAGGTTAGGCACGGGACGGCCGGACTCCCGACCCGCCAGGCTCGCCAGATGTTCGTCCAGGGATACCTTCTCCGGCTTGCCCCGGCGATCCATTGGACGAGCCGTTGCCGGACGGGTCTCCGTCCTCCCGGCCCCGGCCTCCCGCCTCGTCCCCGACGCCCGCCTCTGTGCTCCGGGAGCGAACCGCGGGGCCGCAGCCGAAGCCGCGGCTTCGCCCCCCCAGTCCTGCCCCTGCAGGACGGCCTCCCTGAAGTCCGGGAACTCCGCGATGGAGACCGGGACGAGGTGCCCATTGGGGAATCGCACCCGGACGGACTCCGAGGCGAGGTCCACGCTGTCGAGGACGTAGGTCCCATTCTCCGTTCTGATCTTGGCCCCCGGGCTGGGCAGGGACCTCCAGAGTGTATTGTAAAGGGAGTGCTCGTAGGCCATGCAGCACATCAGACGCCCGCAGATGCCCGATATCTTCGTCGGGTTCAAGGCCAGGTTCTGCTCCTTGACCATGCGGATGCAGATGGGCGTGAACCGGTGCAACCAATAACTGCAGCAGCAGGGCCTGCCGCAGGGCCCGATGCCGCTCACGACGCGGGCCTCGTCCCGGACGCCGATCTGCCGCATCTCGATGCGGGTCCGGAACTCCCTGGCGAGGTCGCGGACGTAACCGCGGAAGTCGACGCGCTGCTCCGATGTGAAGTAGAAGAAGAGCTTCTTGCGGTCCAGAAGGAACTCGACGTCCACCAGCTTCATCTGGAGCCCGTGGGAGACCAGGATCTCCCGGCTGCGCAGCAGGACCGAATCCTCGTCGCCCCGGCACCGGTAATACTCCTCGATCCGATCGGCATCCGCGTTCCCTACGTACTCGACCTCCTGCAGCATGGGCTCCGGGCCGCGGGTGTGCTCCCCGCTGCCGTCCTCGATGCAGGACGCGCGGTACTTCGCCTCCTGCTCCTGGGAGAGGGGACCCCCCAGAAGCCCCATCTCCAGGCCCCTGACCGTTCGGATAAGAATCCATCTGGCCTTCGACGCGGCGGCATCGGGAACCTCGGCCAGGCCAAGGTAACGCAGCTTACCGAAAGTCGCCAAATAAATGCTCAAAAGGAAGTTCCTCCCTGAGTGCCAAAGTCAAAAGATCGCAGAGCGCCGGGACGGAGAGCTTCCCCGCCTCGGCAATCACCCTGAGCCGGTCGATCCGCGCGGCGCGCTCCACGTCCCCCGATCGGAACACGTGGGCCGCCCACGACGCCAGGTCCACGGCGATCCCCGCCGCGTCCTTCGCCCCCTCCACCCAGCTCAGCCACGCCGCCCCGTCCCGGGGCGGAGGCACGGCCGGGACCTCCATCGGGCCAGCCAGCACCGTGAAACGGGCCCGGCTGCGCAGCGTGGGCAACAGGGCGCTCCCCTCCAGAAGGAGGAGGATGCAGGCGTGGGACGGGGGCTCCTCGGCCAGCTTCAGCAGGCTGTTCGCCGCGGGCAGGAGCAGCCGGTCGGCCGCCATCACGACGCCAAGGCGCCGTGCGGCGAGAACCGGTTTGAGGGCCAGGTCCTGAATCAGCGACCGGCAGGCCTCAATATTGGGGGCCTTCCCGACCTCCCCGGCGACGAGAAGGTCCGGATGCCCCTCCCGATCCAGGCGCCCCCCCCCGACCGGCCCTCCGTCGGGCCTTCCGAAGAGATAAAGCCCGGCCAGGGCATCCAGGAGCGCTCCATGCCACGAGGCCGGCGCGGAGACCGCCCGGCAGTGCGGCACGTCACCCGCCTCGAACTCCCTCATCAGGGCACGCCAGGACGGGAGCTCAGAGAAGGGGGCGGGCGTCACATAAGAAGCGACACCAGGCATCCCTTGATCTCCTCCAGCAGGGCTATCGCCCGGCTTCGGTCCCCCTCCCTGCGGAAGGCGTCCTCGAGCTCCTCCATGGCGGACTCGGCCCGTTCCAGGGTGACGAACATCGTGCGGTCGGTCTTGCGCCAGCGGAGGTCACGCCTGAGGCTGAAACCCTTCATGGCCCGCCGGAGCAGCTCCGTCAGGATGGACCGGTACTCCAATATCAGGCGCTCGGCCGGAAAGACCGAGAGCCTGGCCGCAACGGCGTCGAGGCGGTCCAGGAGCGCGCGGACCTCCGTCTCCTCCATGGCCAGGGCGAAGGACGGCCCGGCGGGGACCGCCCCCGGCACCGCAGGATGGCGTGCGCCGCCCCCGGCGCCGTACTCCACCCTGCCCTTCGTCCCCTCCCCGCTCCTCTTAACCCGCACGGAGCAATCCCTCCAAAGGCTCCAGGGCAGCCGATTCGATCCGGGCCCCGACCTCGTCCTCCGTACCGGCGGCATCCACAACAATAATCCGCTCCGGGCTGCGCCGGGCCAGCTCCCGGTACCCCTCGGCGACGCGCGCCATAAACGCGCTCCCCGCGGACTCGATGCGGTCGGCGCCGCCCCGGCCCCCCAGGCGGCGCTCCGCCGTCCCAGCGTCGATATCCAGCAGCACCGTCAGGTCGGGCGCGAGAAAGCCGCAGGACGCGATCAGCGAGGCGACGAACGCCTCGGACAACCCCCGGCCCCAGACCTGATAGGCCAGGGTGGAGTCCGAGTAGCGCTCGCACAGGACGATCCGCCCCTCGGAGAGCGCGGGCAGCACGACGGAGGCCAAGTGCCCGCTGCGGTCCGCCAGGAAGAGCAGCAGCTCCGTGAGGTCGTCCGGGACGTCCCCGGCCATGATCAGGGAGCGCAGCGCTCCACCGCCCCAGCCACCGGGTTCGAACGTGCGCAGTACCCCGCACCCCGTCCGCGCCTCGAGCCAGTCGGCCAGGCGGGCGGCCTGCGTGCTCTTTCCACAGCCGTCGATCCCCTCGATCGTAACGAAAAGTCCGCGCGAGACGCAGATCCCGCGGCCCCTCATCGTTCCCCCTCGCCCTCGCCCTCCCCCTTCACCGTAATCAGGCGCTTCATCATCCCGTCGACGAAGTAATCCGAGCGCGATATCCTCAGGGTCCCCTCCCGGATCCTCCGGGCCTTCGTCTCGCTCAGGAACTCCCGTTCCTCGGGCAGCAGGTCAGAGGAACCACCGCGGCGGTCATCGCTGCGGGGGCCCTCCTTGGCGGCCTTGATGACGTCGGGGTCGCAGAGCAGCTCCAGGACCAGCTCGTTGTTGGCGTCCATGGCTCCGACCTCCGTCAGCATCCGGTCCAGGCTGTCGATGGACTTCCAGCCGCCCTCCAGCGCCAGCTGGGGCAGGGAGTTGATCCCGCCGCCGCGGACCAGGAGCTCGCACGTCCCGGACGCCTCCTTCGGCACAGTGAGGGTGAAGCTCTTGTGCACGGGTCGTTTGCGCCAGGGGCGCAGCGTCACCCCGACGTTCAGTGCCTCGCCGGGCTGCGCGTCGGAGGAGACGTTCACGTCCTCAATGAACAGGACCCTGGGTTCCTCCGTGGCCTCGACCTCGAGGCGGAACCCGATGGGCATCCCATCCGCGAAGGGCTGGAGCAGGAAGAGATCCCATATCCTCGCGGCCTCGCGGAGCGCCGCCGTGGAGACGTCATCCTCGGAGAAGAATACGTTCTTCCGGGCCCATCCCCTGTCCACCCCCCGGCCGTCGATGTGCAGGTTCACGGTCATGGTGCCCTGCCCCCTACGCCGCCAGATGTCGTCCATCAGGCCGGAGAAAACCCCCTGCAGCAGGCGTCCCCCCAAAAAGGCATCCGGGACGACGCGGAAGTTCCGGACCGTCCGCAGCCCTCCCTGATCGGCGTCCGTGAAGGCCAGGGCGGCGGAGACCGATGGGGTGAAGAAATCCGTCCTGCCGCCGATGCCCGCGGCCCGGTCCTGCGTCACCGTGCCGACGAGCGAGACGGGGCTCGCGAGCTTGAACGGAAAGGCCTGGCTGGGGATCGTCTCGTGGATGCGGGCCCGGGCCGCGGGAAAGTTCACGGCCCCGCGCTCCAGGAAGGGATGCCCGAAGGCCAGAAAACGCCCGTCCCTGGCGGTCGCCGTGACGGTACCCGTCGCGCCGACCTCGACGTCCCCCCAGACCAGGAGGGCCGCCACGGCCTCCCCGGGCGAGAGCCTGCCCGGCACGACCTCCAGGGCCTTCGAGGCGCCGGCGGGAGTGGGCTCCACGGCGACGCCCAAGGCATGGGCCAGGCGCTCCGCGGACCTCCCATCGAGCCCCGCCACCGAGAGCGGCGCGACGGAGCCCGACCCGCGCGGCGAGGGTCCCCTGCCCAATGGATGCGCGGGCCTGTCGGGACGGGAAAAGACCGCGCACATGTCCTCGATGGGCGTGACCAGCGCCAGATTGTGATCGCTGAAGCTCCATCCGCTCCCCACGGCCCCGGCCAGCCTGCCCCCGATGTAGACCGGGGACCCGCTCATTCCCTGGGCCACGCCCCCCGCCCGATTGTTCGCCGACGGCAGGAGGCGGACCAGGATGGAACGGCTCACCTCCCCCTTCTGGGGGACAACGTCCACGACCTCCAACGGCAGGCGTTCCGGGCGCGTCCCCCTGAGAACCGTGAGCAGATAGCCCCTCATCCCGGCCCTCAGCGCACCCGCGGAGACGATCGGCTGCTCAGGGACGAAGGGAACGAGGGGCTTGGGGATCTCAACGGGCGCGGTCCGGGGGGCCTCCCCAAATGCCGGGCTCCAAGCCCACGAGCAGGCACAGGCGCAGAGCAGGACGGCGGCAAGGCGCCGTATCGAAAGACCATTCAAGAGACAACAACTCCATCCCAATTCAGATAAACGAACGACGGGGATCGCCGGCCGTGCCGGCCCCGAACGGCTACGCGTCCCTTTCGCCCCGCGCGTGCCAGCGCAGGTAGCCCATGACGAAATCATCCAGGTCCCCGTCCAGGACGGCCTGGACGTTGCCCTTCTCGACCCCGGTGCGGTGGTCCTTGGCCAGGGTATAGGGATGCAGCACGTAGGAACGGATCTGGCTGCCCCACGTGCTCTCCTTCTTGTCCCCGACCACGGAGGCCAGCTCGTCCTGGCGCTCCTGCAGCGCCAGCTCGTAGAGCTTGCTCCTCAGCACGTGCATCGCCACCTGGCGGTTCATGTGCTGGGACCGCTCGTTCTGGCAGCTGACCACGATCCCCGTCGGGATATGGGTGATGCGGACGGCGGAGTCCGTCCGGTTGACGTACTGCCCGCCCGCGCCGCTGGCCCGGAAGGTATCCACCCGCAGGTCCTCGGGGCGCACCTCCACGTCCACGTCGTCGGGAAACTCCGGCGACACCCCCACCGACGCGAAGCTGGTGTGCCGCCGATGCGCGGAGTCGAACGGCGAGATGCGCACCAGGCGGTGCACGCCCTTCTCCGCCTTCAGAAAGCCGTAGGCGTGGTCGCCCTCCACCATCACCGTGGCGCTCTTGATCCCCGCCTCCTCGTCGGACGCGGCCTCCAGCACCGTGGCCTTCAACCCCTCGCGCTCCGCGTAGCGTAGGTACATCCGGAGCAGCATCTCCGCCCAGTCCTGGGAGTCCAGCCCCCCGGACCCGGCGTGCACCGTCAGGATAGCGTTGGACGTGTCGTAGTCCTCGTCCAGCAGGATCAGGAGCTTGTGGCGCTCCAGCGCCCGGTGCAGCTCCTCCGCGCGCCGCTCGAACTCCCTCTGGAGCTCGGTATCGTCGCCCTCCCGCAGCATCTCCTCCAGGACCTCCAGGTCGTCCAGCTCGGACGCGACCTTCTCCCACTCCGAGAGACGCCCGTTGACCGACGAGAGCTCCTTCAGGACGTCCTGGTTCCCCTCGCGGGACCAGAAGTCCGGGGCCGAGGTCGCCCGCTCCAGCTCCTTCGCCCGTCCTCTCAGCGTAGGCAGGTCAAAGGCTGTCCTGCAGCTCCCGCTTCAGGGCCCGCAGTTCCTCCAATACCGACACGTTCGCGACGATCATGTTCATTCCTCCAACTATTTCTCCAGGCCCGGTCCGGGCTTCCGCCCGTTTTCCCCGTTTTCAATAGACACCAATGGATGCAGACATAATAACTTCAACATTCCGTCCTGTCCATTCCCGCAGGACGGGAGATTCAAAGGAAACGCTGATTTAATCCATGAAGCACCCCGGTGGTACCCCAGCTTGCCTGTTTCGAGTAAGAAACTTGCCGGGGCCGCCGCTATCCCCAAAGGGGAGCCTTCCGGCAGCCGCTCGCTTCGCTTGCGGGCCGATCAGTCTCGGGATAGCGGCGTGGGGGCATGGGGGCGAAGCCCCCATGTTAATTTTTAGGGAAGCGCTGGAGATTTTTGCCTAT
>NZ_CAUUWA010000020.1 GCF_963548695.1 uncultured Fretibacterium sp. | reverse complement strand
GAGGTTCGCGGCCAGCCCGACGGCGATCTTCGCCGCCGAGACCAGCAGGTTGCAGACCAGGACGATCAGGAGGACCCGCTGCACCCGTCCTCCCCGTTCCCTAGAGGTGTCCATCCGTCCACACGCGGAACCGCCGCCTCCCCTTCTCACCAAAAACACCGAAAGGCGCCGGGGTCCCCCCTCTCCCGTTCACTCCTCCTCGCGGGCCGCGAACATCTGCAAAAACACCTTGTGAGTCTCCCGCGGCAGGATTCGGTAGCCTTTTTTCTCCTTTGTCATCCAGAGGAAATAGTCCTTGTAGAAGGACGCCGCCATGTCGAGGATGGACTTGGACCGGTTCTCCCGAATATGCTCGTAGGGATTCTTCAGATGGCGTTCCTCGTCGCTGTCCCAGCGGAAAGTCCCCAGGGCGTAGCTCAGCGACTTCTCCGCGGAGACGGAGGGAAAGGCCGGAAGGAGCAGCGAGTGGTCCAGCCAGTCGTAGGTGCCAAGCCCCTGGCCGGGGACGAGGATGACGCGTGGGATGCCGTACATGCGGACGCGGGGAACGGCGAACATGTCCATGTCCTGATCGCACATCGCGTCCATCAGCGACGCGGTATTGGCCCAGAGGGTCGGCGCGGCATCCGAGGGGCAGAGCAGCGACGTGTCGCAGCGTGCGGTCTTCGCGGGGACGGCGACGTACTCCCGCTTCTTCATCACCATGTTCTTGAGCTCGCGCCGCTTCATCAGATCGGAGAACTCGACGCAGCCGTCGGTGATCCGCTGGAGGCGCCGGGCCGTCTTCTCCAAGTCCATCCGAGCATAGACGATCTTCCGGGCCATTCTCTTGGTGGACTCGTGCAGCTCCATGAAGCTTTCGGACTCGGGCAGCCCGAGGGGGTCCTCACTATCCTTGCAGGCGCTGGAGATCTGAAGGGACATCGCCCGCTCCGCCTCGACGTACCGGAAACGCTCCTGGGAGAGCTTCTGCTTGACCTCGTCCTTCGCCTCGCGGAACTCCTTGACCCGCATCGCGACCCGCACGGCGGAGAACAGGTTCTGGCCCATTTCCTCGGCCAGCTTCTCCGGCGGCGTGGGGGTGCTCCGCGCCCCGAGGATGCGGGACAGCTCCTCGTCCCGCCTGGCCTGCAGCGCCTCGAGTCGGTTCTCCATCTCCTGAATGCGTTTCTCCGCGGAAAGGCCCGCAACGGGGTTGGGACAGGGCTTCCCCGTGATGGCTGCCCAGCACTCCGCGATGTAGTCCGAAAAGGCAAGATAGGGGAAGATGTCCGCCCCGGCCCGCGAGGCGAGGATTCGCGCCGCGTCGAAGTCCTTGTGGACCGGCGTTATCCCCTCCAGAAAGCCGAAGTCGATGAAGAGGCGCTCCGTCTCGTCGAAGGCCAGCTGTTCCGGAAAGGAGGCGGTCTGCGCGTCCAGAAGGGCGAAGAGGAGATCCCAATAGCCGTCCGACAGCTTCTTCCATGTCTTCCGGGCCTCGCTCTTGTCCTCGGGCTTGTCGGACGAAGCGAGTCGGGTGTGACGTTCCGCCGTTCTTTCCATCTCGGCCAGCTTCTGTCCGACCTCGGGCTCATCCTTCCATCGGGAAAATACAATTCGTTCACTCATAGGACATCCTCCATACAGACAAACAGACAAAAATCCGCTGCAAAAATCCGGCGCAAAAATCCGATAAATCCGGCGGGTCGGAACTTTTCCTCCTGCATATAAGCCCGGCTGTGCCAGCCATTTTATCCCCGGCTCCAGCAATCCACCACGGCCCCGCCGAGGACAAAATCCCGTTCCATGACAACGAGCTGCCATATATAAAAGATTATCGCACATCCGGGCCCCTGAGGCCAGACAAAGGGAGGATACGGCAACCGATGGATCCCGTTGCCCGTTCCGGTAAAAAACAGCAAAAAAGCGCCGGCTGGGGCGCTTCCACCTCGCCTCAGCCGGCTGTACATCAAAAAAAAATACCTTTTCCCGCTCAGCGTTCCAGGATCACCCGGAACCCGCCGTCGCGCTCCTCCTTCGTCGCGCGCCAGCCCTTGTTCTCCGCAAACCGCGCGACGTTGTCGCGCGAGGTCGCGGTATCCACCAACACCTCGACACGGCCCGAACTCAGGCCCGCCAAAGCCTTCTTCGTCTCCATAACGGGCTGGGGACAGGAGAGCCCGGAGGCGTTCACCGTAATGCAGTCGCTCATGACCGGCACCTCCCGATTCAGGCCGCGCGGGTCCGGCTGGCGAACCCGACGGCAAGACAGAACACGAGCCCGACGATCGTCACCGGGATCCCCATGGGGCCGACGCCCGCGCCGCTGCTGGCCGCGGAGAAGTTGTGGGCGAAGGCCGCGCCCGTCAACATCCCCAGGACGAAGACGGCCGCGTCCCCGTCGCCCTCGCCCGCCATGATGAGTTGTCGTCCCGGGCACCCGCCCGCCAGGGTGAAGGCCAGGCCGGAGAGCACCATGCCCATGAAGTTCCAGAGATCCTGAGTGTGGGCCACAGGCTGCTTCTCAAATCCGGGATGGAAGTAGCCGAGGGCGTAGTTCGCAACGAAGGCGACGACGGTGAAGGCGACGATCCCCTTGAACAGGTGCCCGTCCCCCATCATGAAGAGGTCGCGCAGGGCCCCGACGGTGCAGAAACGGCTGCGCTGCGCCAGCCAGCCGACGAGGAGCCCGACGGCCAGCGATATATACAGCGGCGCGTGCTGCGCACCCGGTCCCTTCTCCGAGAAGAAGATGGGCCCCGTCCCCTCGGGACCGAACAGGGGCTCGAGGACGGCGAACGCCAGCAGCGTCAACGCCATCACGGGAAGGACGAGGCCCGCCGCCCTGGGGTTGCGCTCGGCCGCGCCGAGGCTGAAGCCGTTCCAGAGGAAGGCGATGCCGATCAGGATGCCCACGATCAGGCCCCCGATTCCATAGAGGGCGTTCCAGTCCCCGCCCGCGAGGCGCAGGTAGGCCCGCCAGGGGCAGCCCAGGAAGACGAGCGCGCCGAACATGGCGCACATTCCGAGGAAGAATCGGACGACGGGCGAGGACCCGCCGCGGGGCGAGTACTCCCGGAACGCCAAGGAGGAGAGGAACGCGCCCAGGACGAATCCCGGGATCTCCGGGCGAAGGTACTGCACCACGGCCGCGCGGTGCAGGCCCAGCGCGCCGGCGATGTCGCGCGTGAAGCAGGCGACGCAGAAACCCATGTTGCCGGGGTTGCCGAGCCTGACCAGCAGCACGGCGAGGAGCCCCAGAATCCCGCCGGCCACCCAGGGCCCGTGGCGGGACGTCAACAGCTTATCCATAAGAACCGACCTCCAGTCGAAAGGAGAACCGAATGCGGCGATGTCGCGGGCATCCCGAGGCCCGCCGCTGCGAGAGAGACAACGGAAAAACGACGTGCGGATCGAACGGGGAGCGACGCTCCCCGCAGGGCCGCTCAAACGGCATCCGGACATCAGGTCACGCGGCCCACCTCCCCTCGCACCGCCGCTCTTAGAAAAACCTCGCCGAGGACGGCCCGAACGGCCGCAACCCCATCCCCGGCACAACCCATTCCATGCCTACTCATTCCATACCTTCATTGTAGCAGATGCTCCCGTTCCGCGCCGCGCTTCCATCGTTTCTACCGAACACATACCCCGTGCAACCCCTCCTTGACCTCCAGGGAATCGGCGTTAAACTGAGGCGTCTAATTTTGAAGGCCTGTCCGAAAAGGGCCTGTTCGTCGTTCGCCCGCGGTGCGGCCCACCCAGGAAGGGCGCTTTTTTATGAAGGGGGTTTTTCTCATGAAAGGAGTTTTTCTCATGATCGGAAGTCGGTTCAAATTTGCGGCGGCTCCGCTGGCCGCGGCGGCATTTCTCCTCGTCGGGGGCATGGCCTACGCGGCAAGTCCGGACGTCGCCCCCTCGCTGACTTATTCGATGCTCACGCATCAGGAGGAGGGGTTCGACGCCTCGATCCAGATCCCGATCCTCGGCAGGACGGGCAGCGCCGATCTGGAGGCGGCGGTGAACGCCCGCAGCCTGGAGGCCTCCGTGACCCTCTACAGGGACTTCATGTCGAAGATGGCGGAGCTGAAGGCGGAGGGGTCCAGGAACTATGCGCTGACGGCCGTCAGCAAGGTGGCCGCATACGGGGACGGTCTGCTGACGCTGGAGCACGGCAGGACCGAGGCCATGGCCTCGTCCGAGACCGTCGTCCGCTACGAGACCATCGACCTCGGAACCGGACGGGAGCTTGCCCTCTCGGACCTCTTCAAGGACGACGGCTACTCCAAGGTCCTGAGCGGCATCGTCAAGGCCCAGATGAAGGAGCAGATGAAGAAGGACGAGTCGAAGTCCTACTTCCTGGACGAGCTGGAGAAGAACTTCGAAATCGGCAAGGACCAGCCCTTCTACATCGAGAGCGGCAAGCTCGTCCTCGTCTTCAACCAGGGGACCGTGGCGCCCTACTCCATGGGAACCTGCACGTTCGAGATCCCTACGAAGGAGATTCAGGGCTCCCTGGCGCAGCAGACCTATCTGAAATAAAGGCTTAAGAATACAGTTCCGTCTCGAAAGAACCAAAAGCGAACGGGCTCCCCGGCGGGAGCCCGTTTCTCATGGACGCACGGGGCTTTTTGTGCCCCCGCCCGACCTTCATGCCGAAGCATTCCCTGGATTCGGAACGAATCCGTCAGGGCCCTTTCAGGAGTCCGCCGGCAGGGGCTCCAGGACGGCATGGCGCCGGTCCCCGTGCCTCCAGACGACGGCGATCCCCAGCCAGGTCATTGTAAGGGCGACGATGGGGTTCAGCCAGTTCAGGAAACAGTAGGGTGCGTAGGCCAGGGTGGGGACGCCCAGAACGGCGCTGACGTAGACCCCGCAGGTATTCCAGGGAATAAGGACGGAGGTCATGGTGCCGCTGTCCTCGAGCGAGCGGGAGAGCATGGAGGGCGCCAGCCTGCGCCCGTCCCAGGAGCGTTCCTCGAAAGCCCTGCGGAACATGCGCCCCGGGACGATGATCGCAAGGTACTGCTCGCTCAGGAACGCATTGGCCACGAAGGAGGACGCGATCACCGACGCGACGAGCCCGAACACGGAGCGGACGCGGTGCATCAGGGCATCCAGAATCACGTCCAGGAAGCCGCAGACCTCCATGATTCCCCCCAGGGAGAGCGCCACCACGATCAGGCAGATCGTCTCCAGCATCGAGGTCATCCCGCCGCGCGTGAAGAGCTGCGTCAAGAGCCCGCCGACCCTGGAGAACTCGGCCGGGTCCGGAGCCGACGCAAACAGCGTCCCGACGCCGGCTGCCGCCGCCCTGACCGCCTCCGGCGTCGCCGCGGCGGCGAAGGCGCTCAGCTGCGACGGCTCGTAGCCGTAGAAGAAGACGTTCAGGGCCTCGTGAAGCGAGGCGCCCTGGGACAGGGACAGCAGCAATCCGGCACAGAGCCCCCCGACGATGCCGGGGATGGCGGGGATCTTCAACAGAGCCATCACCAGGATGACCGCGGGGGGGACGATGCCCCAGGCGGAGATGCGGAACTCCGCCCTCATCATGCTCCGGATCAGCTCCACGCGGCTGTTGTCCATGTCTCGGACGGTGCTGCCCATGAGGAGGGAGACGACCACGACGATCAGCAGCGTGGGCAGGGTCGTCCACATCATCGCGCGGATATGGTCGAAGAGCTCGCTGCCCGAGACGGCGGGAGCGAGGTTGGTGGTGTCGGAGAGCGGCGACATCTTGTCGCCGAAGTAGGCCCCCGAGATGATAAACCCGGCGGAGACGGGAAGGGGAAGCCCCAGCCCGGCGCTGATGCCTATGAGCGCCACCCCCACGGTGCTGCTCGTGGTCCAGCAACACCCCGTCGCCATCGAGACGACGATGCAGGTCAGGAGCGCTGCGCAATAAAAATAGTGGGGATTCATGATGCCGAGCCCGTAGTAGATCATGGTCGCGACCACGCCGCTGTGAATCCAGGAACCGACCAGACAGCCCACGAGGACGAGGATCAGGATGGCCTGGATGGAGACCTGGATGGCGGAACAGATGCCGCGTTCCAGGTCGATCCAGGAGACCTCCAGGACGAGGACGCCGAACAGGGCGGCGAAGACCGCCGCAAAGAGCAGAGGTACCTGGGCCGGAAGCCCCAGCCCGATGTGCGCGCCCGACTCCAGGCGGACGTCGATCACTCCGAAGGTGACGATAAGGGCGCTGACGAGCAAAACGACAATAGCCGAGAAAAGTCCCGGCCGACGGCATGACGACGCCATCCTACATTCCCCCCACACCAAGAAATAGCTTGATTACCCGGCATTGCGGCTCCGCCTATTCCCGGACAGGTTACCTCAGCGCGAGAGGAATGATTTGCTTTTGGTCTTTGCCGGCTTACTTCGAAGCTAAAAAAATATTTTAGGATGTTTTCAAAAAAACGCAAGGGCTTCACCGTCCCCCAAATCCGCAGGTTGCGATAGCCTTATGAAGAATAAAGCGCGTTGTTGCATAGATTGAGCTAATTCTCATTTTGCACCCGTCAGGTGCAGCGGAAAGCATGCAAAACTTATCTTTACCACACGTTAAAAATTTTGTCTGCGGATTTGGGCGTCCTCAGACGGTATAAGCAGACGACCGGCAATAAGTAGACGACCATAAGCAGACCACCAACGAGTGTAACGAGTTGAGTGGGTCGTTTATAAGCGAGAAAGCAAATCTCTGATTTGCGTTTTCGAGCTTATAAGCAGACAACCGGCAAGCGTAGCGCGCCGAGTTGGTCGCTTAGATTCTTCACCAGGGGTTTCATCAGATTCTTCACCAGGAGCCTTACCAGGGGCTTCATCAGGCGACGGGACGGACGGCCCAAGGGTCGGGCTTTACGTTCGGGGCGGGTCTTCACGACCGCCCCGCTTTTTGTTCCCGCCGCCCCTGGGCTGTTCGCTCCTGACCGTAACGTTGTACTCGTCAAGGTCGGCCTTGAGATACAGCTTCCCCCTAATGCAGGGGATGCGCCCGGCCTTGGTCTGCTGAGAGAGGTTCTGCCGCGATGTTCCCAAGTACGCCGCAGCCTCCGAGGACGTGAAGACCTCGGCCTCCACTCTCCCTCGAAACTTGTCCGCCTTCATCTGCGCCACCGGAGCACCGCATCGAACAGGATTCCGGCGAACAGCATCCCAAAGCTGATGTGCTCGATGGTCTCCAGGCCCCAATCGTAACGGAAAAGAGCCCGCAGAAACACCACCGCAAATACCAGATACGTAACTTTTCTTGTCATTTTCATCTTGGGGTATTACTCTTAGAAAGAAGAGGAATTTTCCCTCCCCCCGACTACCGCCTCCGTCTGCGAGACCTTCGGTGGTGCTTCCGGGCCTTCTGGACCCTCTTGAGCCCTGTTCTTGCCAGGAGCAGCAACGTTATGGCATTGACCAATGTCGTCGTCAGGCTTTCGAGGATTTCCAGGAGGCTTCTTTCTTTGGAGCTCAACCCAACCACCTCCCTTCTCAATGGTTAAATTATATGACGTTTTGGTTGCTCCTGATGTGGATGCTGGGCGCGGTCCTCTGGGACGATTCGCCAGCGTTCCTCGCTTTCTCGATGGCCTCGGTTACGCCGGACAGGGCTATGGATGACACGTATAAATACGTACTATATTATAGTGCTGGAGGTGATTACGAAATTGGGCAAATACGACAATTACCGGGAACTCATCCGCCGTCGGCCGTCGATGTGGCCTCCTCTCCATACTCCAACAGGCTATTTCAAGACGTCTGCAATGCTGTCGAATATCTCCACGCCCCATCTCGGTGGCATGTTCCGACGAAGCCGGCCCGCTTTCAGCAGAGCACGGGCAGTTGTCTATCACTTCTGATAATTTTGAACCCATCCCTACCCACACAAAATGACGAGGAACTTTTTTCGGTTATTGACACCTGGCCCTGCTCCGAATTGACGTAGAGGAGTTTTTGTTATAGACTCCTGATGTGTTTCTCCCATATAACTTTTTGATATGAATTTTTGTTTGAAATGGTGTTGGGGGAGGCTTTTTGGGCCTTGTTTTGGATGAAGTTTCAAGGCTTTATATCATTTAAGTTTTATTGGGGGGAACCGGTCGAGGCCCATGGCATGGAGACCAGGAATGACCAGGCAGGATAACCAGGATAAGGAGTGTTGTTCATGTTGAACAAAGCAGAGCAGAACCGTAAAGGCTTTGGAGTTTTGTGTGCCTTATTTGTTTTTCTGTTGGGAGCGATGCCGGCCGAGGCACATTTCTTTTCCATAATTCCCGACACGACGCTCCATGCCGTGCCAGTTGGCAGGGAACATCAGGCCAAGCTGTCCTTTACCGAGGAATTTTTGAAGGTCCAGGCCGGAGCGGCGCACCTGAAGTTGGGCTCCGATATCTTCTCGGCCCGTTTCCTTTACAAG
The DNA here is from genome assembly GCF_963548695.1 of uncultured Fretibacterium sp. Lineage (NCBI taxonomy): Bacteria > Thermotogati > Synergistota > Synergistia > Synergistales > Aminobacteriaceae > Fretibacterium > uncultured Fretibacterium sp. Next base: position 32,089 of record NZ_CAUUWA010000020.1, on the reverse strand, counting down.
GATGGGACGTCCCAGAATTTCCCGGCCTTCGAGGACCACGACGAGCCCGGAGTCGAAATAGAAAAGGGTACGGATTCCCACGTATCCCGTGCGGTGTTGAACAAAGAGGGCACGGTTATTCTCGATGCAAGGGTAAATGGGGTCTCTTACGTTCCGTCCCCAAAAATGAAGATGCTCTATTGGGGGTACTCGAAGCAGATCCTGAACGCAAAGGCGGATGGCCTGTCCACGAAGCCGGCGGGCGGCGATGAAGTGTTTGAGATCGTACCGATGAGCGAGGTCGCCGAGTTTTCTGCTGGAAAGACGGTTAAGTTCAGGGCGCTGTTCAAGGGCAAGCCCCTGCCCAATGCCAAGGTAGAGTGGGCCGACCAGCAGTCTCCGTCCGTCACAGGCGATGAGGGTCCCACGAATACCAAGGAGGTTGCGAAGACCGCGGCGGACGGAACCTTCGAGTTCACCATAAAGCACGCGGGGTATAACTGTTTCGGAATCATGCACGGTATCCCCGTGTCGGGAGCGGACAGGAATTTCGACTATTACGCCACAACCTTGATCGTCGATGTCCCCGAGGCTTCGGCTTCCTCCGAGAAGAGCGGAGGGAGCGGCTGCAACGGCGGTTTCGGCATCCTGCTCCTTGTAGCGGTGGCTGCGTCCAGGCTTATCGGAGGACGTCGTTCTTCCAAATTTTAGGTAACATGGCTCCAGGTAACTCAAACAACGCGCTTTTATGACGCGAACGTGCTTCTCAAGAGATTGGATTCGTGCGCATGGTCCCTAATCGGCCCGATCCACGCCCCATCTCCGCAACGCGTATAGCGTATCTCCCTAGAAAGTGCCTCCCGCAGATCTTCCATAGCGCGGGGGGCTTTTTTCGCCCTTGTCCGCCGGGTTGCGTTATAATTTCCCTGTGGCATCGGACTTGGCCTTTTCCGGCCCTTGTCGGCGCAATCTTATCGGCGCCCTGATGTCCATGTCCGGTGATGTCCGGGTGGGCCGGACAAAACGATGAAGGAGAAGACGTAATGAATTTTGCCTTTATGTTCGATATCGCTGCGGGCTGCCTCCTGGCCTTCTTTGCCGTCCGCGGCGCCATTCGGGGGCTGTCGGGCGAGGTCGTAGCCCTTGTAGGCCTTATCGCGAGCGTCTTCTGCGGGTGGACCTGCGCCCGGCCCGCGGCCGGGGTCGTCCTGGAGTACTTCCCCTCCTGGGACGCCACGGTCGTCGCCCTGATCTGCTCCGTGGCCATCTTCATGGGCGTCTCCCTCCTCTTCGCCTTCGCGGGGCGCCTTCTGCACCTCCTGATCCGGGCCGCGAACCTGTCGATGGCCGATCACCTCTTCGGGACGTTCGCGGGCGCCCTGCGCACCTTTTTCGTTATCCTCTTCATCTACGGCGCCGTATCCATCTTCTCCCCCATCCTGCCCTCGGACTGGATGAGGGAGAGCTACGCCATGAGGGGTGCTGCTGTCGTGTGGCCGCCCGTCATCGCCTTTCTGTCCGACCGCGGCTGGGTGGACTTGGAGCGCCTCGCCCCCGTGAAGCTCGAGGTGTCAATTCGGCGGATGGAGGCGGCGTCGGCCGACATCGCCCTTCATTCTCCGGTCAGCTCTCCGGTCAGCTCCGACATCCTTGCCGTGCCCGCCATCCCGAATGCTCCTGCCAGGGAGGGAAACTGAGAATCGGTTATGATTGCAGCTCCGTCCGTCCTCGAGCTTCTGGAGTTCCGCAAGGCCCTCGCGCCCTTCAGGGAGCGGCTGAGGGGCGAGCTCGGCGTGCGCGCCCTGGAGGGAGCCTCTCCCTGCAGGACCCTCGAACAGCTCGAAAAGTGCGCCACCCTCCTGCGGGGCTGGATCGACTTCGTCGACCGCTGCGGGGAGATATCCTGGAACGCGGCTCTCGCCCCGGTCTCGCCCCTCTTCGAGGGGGCGAAGCGCAGCGGCCTCCTCTCGGGAGAGGAGCTTTTGTCGGTCCGGGCCCTTCTGGAGGCGGCGAAGCGCGTCCGTGGAGAGCTGACTGCGGCCGTGGAGGACTTTCCCGTCCTTGAGGCCCTTCGGGGCAAGCTCCGCGACTTTTCGCCGGAGCTCGAGGCGCTGGCCGTAGTCGAGGATTCCGGGCGTCTGGCCGACGGCGCCTCGCCCAGGCTCCAGACGATCCGCGGGGAGCTGGAGGCCCTGAAACGCTCGGGCCGCCGGACGGCCGCGCGCCTGCTGGAGGCCCCCCATATTCTGAACATGCTGCAGGAGCGCTCCCTGGCCTGGCGGGACGGGAGGTTTCTGCTGCTGGTGCGCCAGGAGTATATCAACCGCTTTCCAGGCCTGGCCGTCGACCGCTCCGGGTCGGGGAATTCCGTCTACATGGAGCCCCGGATGCTCTCCTCCGTCAACAACGGGCTGATGCTCAAGACGCGGGACGAGCGCGACGAGGAGCGCCTCATCCTCCTGGAGCTCACCCGCAGGGTCCTCGCGCGGGAGCGGGCGGTCGTCGATGCGGAGAACGTCCTGGGCGACCTGGACCTCTTCTGCGCGTCCGACGCCCTGATGCGCACCGAGGGCTGGGTGATGCCGGAGCTGACCCGCAAGCGGGCCTTCAGGCTGGTTGGGGCCCGGCACCCGCTGCTCCGGGGGGCCGCCGTGCCCGTGGACGTCCGCTGCGGCGATTCCTTCGGGACGCTGGTCGTCACGGGGCCCAACACGGGGGGCAAGACGGTCGTGCTCAAGACGGCCGGGGTGTGCCTGGCGATGGCCTGGTCGGGGCTCCCCATTCCGGCCCGGGACGGCTCGGAGGTCGGGAACTTCGACGCCCTCCACGCCGACATCGGAGACGAGCAGAGCATCGAGCAGAACCTCTCCACCTTCAGCGCGCACCTCAGAAACATCATCGGGATCCTCGGCTCCGCGACGCGGTCCTCCGTCGTCCTGCTGGACGAGCTGGGCGCTGGGACCGACCCGCAGGAGGGCGCGGCGCTGGGCGTGGCGATTCTGGAGACGCTCCGGCAGAAGGGCAGCCTGGTCCTGGCGACGACGCATCACAACCCGATCAAGCAGTACGCCCTGACGACCCCCGGGGTGGAGACGGCCAGCATGGAGTTCGACGCCGAGCGCCTCTCCCCTACCTACCGCCTGCTGATGGGGGTCCCGGGCAAGAGCAACGCGCTGATGATCGCGCGGCGCTACGGCATGCCGGAGTCCGTGCTGGAGCTGGCCCAAGGGGCCCTGGACGCCCGCGCGGCCTCCGCGGAGGACCTGATGGGGGAGCTGAACGAACGCCGGGCGGCCCTGGAGCGTGAGGAGCGGGAGTTCCGGGAGGCGGTCCGAGAGACGGAGCGCCTGAAGCAGCTCTACAGGGACCGCGTGGCAGAGATAGACTTTCAGAGGGACAAGATCATGGAGGCGGCGGACCGCCGCGCCGCGAACCTGTTGAGCCGGGCCGAGGAGACCTCGCGCGGCATGATCCGGGACCTGGAGGAGGCGGTGAAGACGGTGGCGCATCGGGAACTGAACGACAGGCGGCAGCAGATTCACAGGCTCCGGAAGGGGATGGAGCGGCGTCAGGCCAGGCGTGAGGAGCGGGAGATCGAGGCACGGCCGAAGTCCTTCGTCGTCGAGCCCGGGGTAACGGTCCAGGTGGCCGGCAGCGGGGTCGTCGGGCTGGTCGAGTCCGTGTCGAACGGCAAGGCGCGTCTGGCCGCGGGGCCTATGCACCTGGAGGTCCCGGTCGAGCGGCTGGTGGCCACGGACCGGAAGGCCAAGGTGGCCCTGCCGCCCGCGGACACCACCGCCCTGATGGGCCGCGAGACGGTGCCCTCCTCCATCATGCTGAGGGGCATGAGCGTGGACGAGGCCCTGCCGCTACTCGCGAACTACCTGGACCGGGCCTACCGCGCCCACCACGCGAGCGTCGTCGTCATCCACGGGCGCGGCGAGGGGATCCTGCGCCGGGAGGTCCACGCGCTCTGCGCGCGCCTCAAGTACGTCAAGGACTATCGCCTGGGCGGTGCGGGAGAGGGAGGTTATGGGGTCACCGTCGTGACCTTTGCCTGATCCGCGTCGGGAACGTAGTTTTTTTTGGGGGAACATCGTCTTGCTCGAGGTCGAGGTCGGGAAAAAGCTGGAGAGGCTCCATGAGCTGCTGAGGGGGCTTGGCCGCGCGGCCGTCGCCTTCTCGGGCGGCGTCGACAGCGCCCTGCTGGCCGCCGAGGTCCATGACGTGCTCGGTGGGGAGAGCGCAGCCCTCACTATCGTCTCCCCTCTGCTGGCCGAGGACGAGCGGGAGGACGCCCTTCGGCTCGCCCGCGGGCTGAAGCTGAACCACTTTGTGGTCGAGATGGACGAGCTCTTGGAACCTGCTTTCGCCGCCAACCCGTCGGACCGCTGTTACATCTGCAAGCGGATGCGGTTCCTCCGTATGGTCGAGTGGGCGCGGGAGCGTGGCTTTCCGTGGCTCTTGGACGGGTCGAACGCGGACGACAGCCGCGATTACCGTCCTGGGATGAGGGCGCTTGCCGAGCTGGACGGCGTCCGCAGCCCCCTGCTGGAGGCGGGGCTGACCAAGGCCGAGATCCGAGCCCTCTCACGGGAACGGGGGCTCTTCACGTGGAACAGGCCGGCCAAGGCCTGCCTGGCCTCCCGCATCCCCTACGGGGAGCCCGTGACGCGGGAGGGGCTCGCGCGGGTCGAGGCCGCGGAGCGTTTTTTGGCCGGTATTCTGCCGGTGAATGCACAGTTCCGGGTCCGAGCCCATGGGGACCTGGCCCGCGTCGAGGTAGGGCGGGAGAATCTTCCCCTTCTTCTGGAGGCCGCCGATTCGATCCACGACGCCCTTCAGGGCGCGGGATTCCGCTACGTGACGCTGGACCTCAAGGGGTACCGCATGGGCAGCCTCAACGAGGCTCTGTCCGTCGGCCTCAACGAGGCTCTGTCCGTCAGCCTCAAATGAGGCTTTGCCAGGCAGCCTCGACGGGGCTTCCTCTCCCTTGAAGCCTTAGACATTTTGGGATTCCAAAGGGACTGGTCCCTTTGGTGGGTTCAGGGCGAAGCCCTGGGGTATTGCCGGGAAAGTCGTGTGCATTGCTATTGTTTGTTCATCGCCATTAACTGTTGAAAGGAATGTAACGCCATGCTGCAGCATCTGGACCCCTTTCTGGTTGCGGGACTGCTGTTCTTTCTCAGCCTCATCGCCGGAACGGTCTCGGAGCGGACCCGGATTCCCGCGCTCATCCTCTTTCTGGGGATAGGGATGCTTGCGGGGGTGGACGGGCCCGGCGGGCTTCCGTTCGACGACGCCTCGCTCGCGAACCTGATCGGAACCGTGGCGTTGGCCTTCATCCTCTTCTCGGGCGGTTTCGCGACCCGATGGCAGGACATCCGCCCCATCGTCGCGAGGGGGGTGCTGTTCTCCACCGCGGGGGTCATGATCACGGCCGCCGCCATGGCGGTCCTGATCTCGATGATCCCCGGGTTTTCCTTTGCGGACGGTTTTCTGCTGGGGGCCATCGTCTCCTCCACGGACGCCGCCGCCGTCTTCTCGATTTTGAGGACGCAGAGGCTGGGGCTCAAGGGGTCGCTGAAGCCGCTGCTGGAGTTCGAGTCCGGGAGCAACGACCCCATGGCCGTGTTTCTGACGCTTGCCGCGCTGCGATGGATCGACGCGCCCGGCGCCCCCTTTGGCGACATGCTGCTTCTCTTCCTGGTGCAGATGGTCGTCGGAGGCGCTACGGGGGTTCTGATGGGGCGTCTGTCCTGTTTCCTGATTCAGCGTCTGCGGGTGACGAACGAGGCGCTCTACCCCGTCTGGGGCATCAGCATCGTGCTCGCCACCTTCGGCCTGGCGCAGAACATCCGGGGCAACGGCTATCTGGCCGTGTACATCTGCGGCATCGTCATGGGGGGCGGGGATTTTCTCTACAAGTACAGCCTGGAGCGCTTTCACGACGCCCTGGCCTGGCTGATGCAGATCGCGATGTTCCTCGTCCTGGGGCTGCTGGTGAACTCCGGAGATCTGATCAACGGCTCCGTCGTGGGGGTCGGACTCCTGGTCTCCGCGCTTCTGATGTTCGTGGCACGTCCGCTCTCCGTCTTCATCTGCTCGATACGAAGCGACTTCTCCCTGCGTGAGCGCCTGTTCATCAGCTGGACGGGCCTGCGCGGCGCGGTCCCCATCATCCTGGCGACCTATCCGCTGACGGAGGGGCACCCCCACGCCCGTTACTTCTTCAACCTGATCTTCTTCGTCGTCCTGACGTCCGTCCTCCTCCAGGGGAAGACGCTGGCGGCTGCGGCCCGGCTCTTGAAGCTGGACACCTGGATACGGATCTCCCCCGCCTACCCCCTCTCCTTCGACAGGACGCCCGGAAGCGGGGGCGAGGAGACCCGGGAGGTGAACCTCCTTCCCGACTCCTGCGTGGTCGGGCGCACCGTGAGCGAGCTGAACTTCCCCGATGGGGTGACCATCCTGCTGGTTCATCGCGGAACCCGTTTTCTCATCCCCAAGGGGGGGACCCGGCTGGAGGCCGAGGATGCTCTGCTGATCTTCGGGGAGCGCTCCGCCCTGTCGGAGGTCGAGAAGTTGCTGGCGCGCCGCCGGGACGCCGAAGATGAAGGATGATGACGGGGGATGACGAACGGCGGATGGTGATGAAGAGGAACAAGCTGTAGTAAAATGAAGTATCCTGGAACGGAAGCTCAGGAGCGAGGGGCGGCGGAACGACGGCTATGAAGGTAATCCTGGACTTTTTAGTGGAGATGTTTACCCTGACCCCGGTGTGGGTGGACAGGGGGCAGGGGCGTTGGGTGCTGCGACGTCGTATGCATCCCGCGCTGCGTGCCCTTCTGGCCGTCAGCCTGATGAGTTTCGGGATCGCCTGGAGCCTGAACCGGTTCATGGGCACGCCCGCTCCCGAGGCGCCCCAGGCTCAGGTCCAGTCCGAGCCTCAGCCGCAGACCCAGCCGCAACTTCAGCCTCAGTTTCAGCCTCAGTTTCAGCCTCAACCTCAACCCCATGATCAATCCTTGGAACAGGCTCAGCCGCAACCGCAGCAGGAAGCCCTGCATCCACCTCGTCCGATGGAGCTTCCTCCGCTCAAGGATATTGTCGTTGACGAACCGGAGGTCTCCGGAAGGGGTAGTAATCCAGGAGAGTACTGGGTGCGTATCCGCAAGGGGGACTGTACGCTGTCCCTCTACCGGGGAAACGAGCTGGTCAAAAACTACAGCGTCGCGGTGGGGCGAAACCCGGGCAACAAGCGGCGGATCGGGGACAACCGAACGCCGGTGGGGCAGTTCCGGGTCCAGTCTATTGAGAACTCGCAGGGCTGGAAGCACGACTTCGGGGACGGAAACGGCGTGATCAAGGGGGCCTACGGCCCCTGGTTCATCCGCCTGGATACGGGCTGGAAGGGGATCGGCATCCACGGCACACACGACCCCGACTCGCGCGGGAGCATGGCTACCGAGGGCTGCATCCGCATGAGCAACGAGGAGATCCAGGAACTCAGGCGGTACGCCTACAGGAACATGAGGGTCATCATCGAGGAATGATTACGATTTCAGGGGACCGGACCGTCGCGGAGGGAAGAGCGGCAGCGAAGTGAGTGCGCCGCGGGACGCCGTCTGCTTATGAGAGGTTGAAACTGGAGGTGAAGGGTTATATGTCTGCACGAAAGAATTTCGCGTGTGCGGTTCTTGCTTGTTTTTTTGCGCTGTTTCCGCTGAGAGGCGCAGGAGGGACGGAGGCCGTTTCGGCCGCCCCGGACCATTGGACGGTCTCGATAGGAAGCCTGGACGTGATGGGGGCCGCCGATGTGCGCGTGACCGGCAGGCTGGAGCTGGATCGGCCGCGCTCGACGGACCTGACCCTGGAGGGGTTCGTCAAGGGGACGGTGGCGGTTCGCTTTGTGCCCCCGGAAGGGTCTGCGGAGGGCTCCCAACCCTGCGGATTGGAGCTGACGGGCAAGGTGCGGGCCGAGGACCTTCCCACGGCGGCGGTCACGGCCCTGCGCTGCTCGTTCGAGGGTAGACCGGACGGCGTCACGGCCTTGCTGCCCGAGGATGGCCTGAGGCTTCGGGATATGTCCGGGTACCTGGTCCCCGAGGGGCCCAAGCCGGTTCCGGAGTTTGTCGAGGCCTCGGGCTCATCCCCGTCCCCGGACTCCAATTCGGCCTCCCGTGGGGAGGGCGGCTGCGACGTCGGCCTGACCTGGGCGGCGCTGTTGCTGTTCTGCCTGGCAAGGCCGCTGTTCCGCAAAGAAGGCAGATAACCTCAGCAAGGCGAGGGCGGGTGTGAAGCCCGCCCCTATCGTCTTGAGCTCACCCGCCCAGGTAGGCCTCCCGGATCCGCGGGTCCCTCAGGAGCTCCTCCCCGCTGCCCTGGATGGAGACGGCCCCGGTCTCCAGCACGTAGGCCTTGTGCGCCACCTTCAGCGCCGCGAAAGCATTCTGCTCCACCAGCAGGATGGTGCGTCCCTGGGCGTTGATCGTGCGGATGATGCCGAAGACCTCCTCGACCAGTATGGGCGCCAGCCCCAGGGAGGGCTCGTCCAGCATCAGGAGGTCCGGCCGGCTCATCAGGGCACGGGCCACCGCCAGCATCTGCTGCTCGCCGCCCGAGAGGGTCCCGCCCTTCTGTCTTCGGCGCTCCTTCAGGCGCGGGAACAGGCTGTAGCCGTACTCCATGTCCTCCGCTATTCCCGCCGCGTCGCTGCGCGAATAGGCCCCCAACCGGAGGTTCTCCTCCACCGTCAGGTGCGGCAGGATGCGGCGCCCCTCCGGGCTGAGCGCAATGCCCATCCCGACGCGCCCGTTCGTCGGCACGCCGGACAGGGGCACGGCGTGCCCGGTCCTGGGCGACGTGAAGTCCATCCGCGCCGCCGTGGCCTTCACCAGCCCCATGATCGCGCGGATCGTGCTGCTCTTGCCCGCGCCGTTGGCCCCTATCAGCGTGACGATCTCGCCGCGGGCGATGGACAGCGACACGTCCCGGACCGCGTGGATTCCGCCGTAGCGGACGTTCAGCTTCTCGATCTCGAGCATACCCGCCTCAGGCATTTCCGGCGCCCTCCTTTCCGGCATCAAATCTGGCTTCGCGTCCGGCATCGAGTCCGGCTTCGCGTCCGGCCTCGTGCATGGCCTCCGAGCCCAGATAGGCCTCGATGACCCTGGGGTTGGCCCGTATCTCCCCGGGCGTCCCGCAGGCGATGTGGACTCCCTGGTCCAGAACGTGGATGACGTCGCAGACGTTCATGACCACCTTCATGTCGTGTTCGATCAACAGGATCGTCAGCTGGAATTCGTCCCTCAGCCTCCGGATGAAGCGCATCAGCTCCTCGGACTCCTGGGGGTTCATGCCCGCCGCAGGCTCGTCCAGCAGCAGGAAGCGCGGCTCCGTCGCCAGGGCGCGTGCGATCTCGAGCCGCCTCTGGGCCCCGTAGGGCAGGGACGAGGCCGACTCGTCGGCGTAGGCGTCCAGTCCCAGGCGCTTCAGCAGGCTCGCGGCACGCAGACGGATCTCCCCATCCTCGCGCAGGGAGTCCGGGAAGAGGAAGGGCAGCAGGGTCATCCACCACCGGGTCCTCTGGCGCACCCACGCCCCCACCATGACGTTCTGGAGCGCCGTCTCGTTTCCGAAGAGCCGGATGTTCTGGAAGGTGCGCGACAGGCCCGCCCGGCACACCGCGTGCGGGGTCAGGCCGGTCAGGCTTCGGCCCAGGAACTCCACGTGCCCCTCCGTCGGCCTGTAGAAGCCGCTGATGACGTTGAAGGCGGTGGTCTTTCCCGCGCCGTTCGGCCCGATCAGGCCGACGATCTGCCCCTCCTCGATGGAGAAGGACAGGCGGTTCACCGCGACGAGCCCGCCGAAGCGCAGCGTGACGTCCTTCACCTCCAGCATGGGGCCGGAGCGTTCGGCGGCCGGCCCGTCCGCGCCGTCCCCGCGGCGACGGTTCGGGGCCCGAAGGAGCCAGTTCCACGAGAACTCGCGCATCCCCATGATCCCCTCGCGCCGGAAGATGATGACGACGATCAGGAGCACGGAGAAGAGGACCATCCGCATCCCCGGGATGCCCGGGATGTACAGCGAGCCCAGGGTGATGGGGTTCTCGACGAACCGCAGCCACTCCAGCATCGTCGTCACGAGGACGGAGCCGATCAGGGAGCCGGTGATGGAGCCCAGGCCGCCCACGACGACGATCATCAGCAGGCTGTAGGTCTGTGTGATCATGAACATGCGCGGGTCGATGGTGGTGACGAGGTTCCCCATCAGGGCGCCGCCGATCCCGCCGCCGAAGCAGCCCAGGGTGAAGGCGAGGACCCGCGTTCTGAAGGTGTCGACGCCCATCGTCCGGGCCGCTATTTCGTCGTCGCGCACCGCCCTCAGGATGTTTCCGAAGTTGCTGCGCATCATGCAGACCGTGCAGAACAGAAAGACGGCGAGGCACCCGTAGCTCATCCAGAGCGTGGTGTGGGCGGGGATGCCCTTGAGCCCCAGGGACCCGTTGGTCAAAGGGGTGAGGTTGGTGATCAGGATGCGGATGATCTCGGCGAACCCCAGGGTCGCGATGCCCAGGTAGTCCCCGCCGAGCCGCAGCACGGGCAGGGCGATCAGCCAGCCGAAGAACGCGGCGATCAGCCCCGCGGCGAGGAGCGACACCAGAAACGGGGCCTGGAGGTTCAGGAGCCACGGGGCGATGGGCTCCAGGATCCACATGGCCTCCTTCTGCGCCGGGGAGAGGATCAGGAGCGCGGAGACGTAGGCGCCTATGGCCATGAACCCCGCGTGCCCCAGCGAGAACATGCCGGTCATGCCGTAGATGAGGTTCAGGCTCAGCCCCAGGATGCCGTTGATGGCGATCAGGTTGAGGATGCGCAGCTGATAGCCGTTCAGGCCCGTCGGGGCCCAGTTCAGGAAGAGCGCGAAGAGGGCGCAGGCTGCCAGGGTCAGGGCCCCGCCCAGGATGCCCCGCAGCGGCGTGTCCGGTCTCATATCCCTGGATTCTCTCATATCTTCTCCTCCAATCGCTCACCCATCAGGCCCGTGGGGCGGAACAGCAGGATGGCTATCAGGAGCATGAAGGCGAAGGCGTCCTTGTAGCCGGAGAGGGTGGGGAAGAAGGCGACGGACATGATCTCGACGAACCCCAGGAGGATCCCGCCAATCATGGCCCCGGGGATGGAGCCGATTCCGCCGAAGACGGCGGCGATGAACGCCTTGATGCCGGGAAAGAGCCCCATGAAGGGTTCGACCCGCGGATAGCGCAGCGCCCAGAGGATGCCCGCCACGGCGGCCAGGGCCGAGCCCAGGGCGAAGGTCAGGGCGATGATCCCGTCCACCGAGACGCCCATCAGGCGCGTGGTCTCGATGTCGTGGGAGATGGCGCGCATCGCCAGGCCCGGCCTGGTCCGATAGACTATCCAGAGCAGGGCGCCCACCAGCAGGAACGAGATGACCGGCACCATCAGCCCCAGCGGGATGAGGCGCACTCCTCCGACCGGGATGGGCTTCATCAGGAGCGGCGGCTGAACCACGGGGCGGGGCATCCCGGAGAAGACCACGACCGCCAGGTTTTCGATGAAGAACGAGACCCCGATGGCGCTGATGAGCGCGGAGATGCGGGGCGCGTTCCGCAGGGGGCGGTAGGCTATGCGGTCCACCAGAAGGCCGCAGACGGTCGCGAGGACGATGGCCAGGACGACGCCGACGGCCCAGGGCAGCTTGAAGACGACGGTCGCGAAGTAGACGAAGTAGGCCCCCAGCATGAAGATGTCACCGTGCGCGAAGTTGATGAGCCGCAGGATGCCGTAGACCATCGTGTACCCCACCGCGACCAGCCCGTAGAGCGCCCCCAGGCCAAGCGCGTTGATGAAATGCTGAACGAACATGTTCAGGCTCAACCCATACTCCTCCCTCTTCGCCGCCTCCCTGAAAAATTCGTCGAGGACCTCGAGGCTGCAGGATCGGCGATCAAAAATATTTTGATAAAATCGCCTTTCATTATATAGTATTCTTTCGTCGATTTGGGCCCTGTGAGGTTGGGTGGAAATGACGGCGCGGGGATTTTTGCAGGGTAAACACAACATGCTTAAACGCAACACGCTCAAACAAAACATGAAGGAAGAATGCTGCCATGAGAGACGAGACGAGGGCGCCCCAGAAAATCCAGGTCCGCGGCGCGCGGGTGCACAACCTGAAGAACATCGACGTGGATGTTCCGCTGAACAAAATTGTAGGGATAGCCGGGGTGTCGGGGTCCGGCAAGTCCTCGCTGGCCCTCGGCGTCCTGTACGCGGAGGGCTCCCGGCGCTATCTGGACGCCCTGTCCGCCTACACGAGGAGGAGGATGACGCAGGCGGCAAAGGCGGACGTGGACGAGGTCCTTTACGTCCCGGCGTCCCTGGCCCTGCATCAAAGGCCGGGCGTCCCCGGCATCCGTTCCACCTTCGGCACGGGGACGGAGCTGCTGAACGGCATCCGCCTGATGTTTTCCCGCCTTGCGAACCACGTGTGTCCCAACGGCCACCGCCTGGAGCCGACCCTGGCCGTCGCGGCGGAGCGGGAACTGACGTGCCCGACCTGCGGCGAGCGTTTTTACGCGCCCTCGGCCGAGGAGCTGGCCTTCAACAGCCAGGGGGCCTGCAGGAGCTGCGGCGGAACGGGGACGGTGCGGACCGTCGACGAATCCACCCTTGTCCCCGACGAATCCCTGACCATCGACGAGGGCGCGGTGGCCCCCTGGAACAGCCTGATGTGGTCCCTCATGACGGACGTCTGCCGGGCGATGGGCGTGAGGACGGACGTGCCCTTCAGAGATCTGACGGAGGGGGAGAAGGACATCGTCTACCATGGCCCCGCCGAGAAAAAGCATATCCTGTACAAGGCGAAGAGCTCCAACGTGGCGGGGGAGATGGACTTCACCTACTACAACGCCGTCTATACCGTCGAAAACGCGCTCGCGAAGGTGAAGGACGAAAAGGGCATGAAGCGGGTGGAGAAGTTCCTGAAGGAGGCTGTCTGCCCCGAGTGCGGCGGAACGCGCCTGTCGGAGGCCGCGAGGACGCCGAGGGTGCGCGACATCTCCCTCGACGAGGTCTGCAGGCTGCCCCTGTCGGAGCTCGTCGAATGGGTGAACGGCGTCCCCGGCTCGCTGCCGGAGGAGATGCGGCCCATGGCGGACAGCATCTGCGAGTCGTTCCACACCGTGGCAAGGCGCTTGAGGGACCTGGGGCTCTCCTACCTGTCCCTCGACCGGGCGGCCTCCACGCTCTCCACGGGGGAGCGCCAGAGGATGCAGCTTGCCCGCGCGGTGCGGAACAGGACGACGGGCGTGCTGTACGTCCTCGACGAGCCGTCCGTCGGGCTGCACCCGTCGAACATCGTGGGCCTGAACGGCGTCATGCACGACCTGGTGGCGGACGGCAACTCCGTCCTGCTCGTCGATCACGATACGCAGATCCTGAGGGAGGCGGACTGGTTGATCGAGATGGGGCCACAGGCGGGCGCCGACGGCGGACGGGTGATCGCGGAGGGGACGATCGACGACATCGTGGGGAACGAGAACTCGCAGATCGGCCCTTTTCTGTCGGGGGCGGCCGGTCTCGCAGGGGAGGACCGCACCGATGGCCGGACGTTCGAGGAGGGGCGGATACGCCTATCCACCGCGCGGATACACACCGTAAAGCCGCTCGAGGTCGAATTGCCCAAGGGAAGGCTGACGGTCGTGACGGGCGTCTCCGGCTCCGGCAAGACGACGATGGTGCTCGAGAGCCTCGTCCCGGCGTTGGAGGCGGCGACGCAGGGGAGAAGGCCGCCGGAGCACGTGCTTGCGGTCGACGCCCCGGGGATCGGCCGCGTCAAGCTGATCGACGCCGCGCCCATAGGGATTAACATCCGCTCCACCGTTGCGACCTACGCCAACCTCCACGACGAGCTCCGCAGGATCTACGCTCGAACGGAGGATGCGAGGCGGCGCGGCTTCAAGGCCGGGGATTTTTCCTACAACACCGGGGGCCTGCGCTGCCCCGTGTGCGACGGCACCGGATCGATCAGCCTCGACGTGCAGTTTCTGCCGGACGTGGACATTCCCTGCCCGGACTGCCGGGGATCGCGGTACGCGAAGGCGGCCTACGGCGTGAGGCACACGAACAGAGCGGGCGAGGCTCGATCTCTGCCGGAACTTATGGACATGGACGTGAATGCCGCCCTGGAATTCTGCCGGGATATGAAAAACGTCTTTCCGAAGCTGAGGGTGCTGCAAAGCCTGGGCCTCGGGTATTTGACGCTGGGCGAGGAGACGCCCGGCCTCTCCGGCGGAGAGGCCCAGAGGCTGAAGCTGGCGGGCGAGATGGGCAGGGCGCAGTCCGATTCCCTGTTCGTCTTCGACGAGCCCACGATCGGGCTGCATCCCCTGGACGTCCGGACGCTGCTTGGCGTGTTTCGGGCGCTCATGGACAACGGGGCGACGGTCGTCGTCATCGAGCACGATCTGGACGTGATCCGCAGCGCGGACTACATCGTCGACATGGGGCCCGGCGGGGGGGAGGACGGCGGCAGAATCGTGGCCTGCGGAACGCCTCGCGAGATCAAGGACTGCGGGGCAAGCATAACCGGAAGGTTCCTGTGAGCAAAACGGGGCCCCGATCCGCAGGAACCCGAGTATCTGCATAGAGGTAAGAGGAATCTGCATGTAATCCGGGATATTATGTGCAGATCATGCCGTGTGCACCCGCCAGGCCAGGGCGTCGCAGTGCCACGGGCTGCCCCCGGCGGAGACGCTCTGGGGAAGGAAGCCTTGCAGATAAAATCAGTTTTTCCTTGGGTATAATTGGAAGACCAAAACCCAACATTCCGTCCGAAAAGAGAGGCTGAACCCTTGGGGTTCGAAGCAATGCGTTCAGACATTACCCCTTCGCGGAGGTGCCGGCAGTGCGGAGCGTTTTTGATCTCAGAAAGGACATCGTCAAAACTTACGCGGACTTCTCGAAAAGTTTTTCAAAAATAGCCGCGGCGGACATCCGAGAGGCCGTCGACAAAGAGTATGAGAAGGGACGCTATTGGCCCGAGGCGATGCTGCAGCTCAACCCTCACTACAAAAACGCGGAGACCGTAGAGGAGATGGTCGCGAGGGGCGCGCTGCATCCCGATTGCGCCAGGATCTTTTGCCGCGATGATGGGGGCGGGGGTAGCAGTCCTTTGATGCTTTATCAGCATCAGGTCGAGGCAATTGACGCCGCCGGTAAAGGAAAGAGCTTCATTGTCACCACCGGAACGGGTTCCGGGAAATCGCTGGCGTTTTTCATCCCCATTGTCGATAGAGTTCTGAAAAACAGGGCCAGGGGAATCCGGGGCAAAACCAGCGCTATCGTCATTTATCCGATGAACGCCCTTGCGAACAGTCAAATGGAGGAGCTCAAAAAATACCTGGGCATGATGCCCGGGGCTTTTACCTTTGCGCGCTATACCGGCCAGGAGGACGACGAGGAGCGGCTCAGGATTGCCGACAGTCCCCCGGATATCCTGCTGACCAACTTTATGATGCTGGAGCTGATCCTGACCCGATACGACGCCGAATGCGACCGTACGATCGTAAAGAACTGCCAGGGGTTGAATTTTTTGGTGCTGGACGAACTCCACACCTATAGAGGCCGACAGGGCGCGGATGTGGCCATGCTGGTTCGGAGGCTGCGGGAACACCTGAACGCGCCAAATGTGCTCTGCATCGGAACTTCCGCGACCATGCGTTCCAGCCATTTCGGCGACGGCGATGGAGACGGCGGCGGCTTATCCGTAGAGGAGTCGGCCAGCAGGCTTTTTGGATGCCGCATTACGGCTGACCAGGTGATTGGGGAGGCCTTGGAGCGCGTAACAAACAGCTCCCTGACTGTGGAAACGGTTCGGAAGGATCTGGAGCGGCTTCTGTGCGGCGGGGACAGGCCCTGGCATGATCGGAGCTACAGCTACGAAAATTTTTGTTCCGATCCTCTGGCGGTCTGGGTGGAGCTGACGCTGGGGATCGACGTATCGGAACAGAGGGCAAAACGGGCGTCGCCTTTGACCCTATCGGAGGCCGCGGCCCGTTTGGCCCGGGATACCGGGGTCTCTCCCGACGCGGCCCGGGAGATTTTAAGCGACTTCCTCGTCTCCGTGCATCGGCTCAAAACCCCGTCGGGAAAGACTCCTTTTGCGTTCAAACTTCACCAATTCATCAGCGGCCCCGGCAGGGTCTCCTGTACTCTGGAGCCCGCCGGGACGCGCGTTGTGACCCTCGACGAACAGATCTATGCCCCGAATCGGGAGGATAAGGATATCCCGCTCTTTCACACGTATTTCTGCCGCGAGTGCGGGCAGGAATTTCACCCGGTCACACGTATCGGAGACCGCTTTGAGCGGCGGGAGATCGACGACGTCGCAGGCGGAGGCGAGGACGCTCCGTATGGCTTTATCGCTCCGCTCCGCGAGAGCCAGCGCTACCAGGGCAAGGACGACCTCCCCGACGACTGGTTCGATTACAGGGGGGACAAGGAGCCCAAGCTGAAACGCTCCTGCAGGGGCAGGGTTCCGGAGCGCGTTCTCCTGGACGCCCGCGGAAGGATCGGGGGCGGTGAACCGTTCTGGTATATGGCTGGGAAGTTTGGCTACTGCGTCAACTGCGGCGTGTCCTACAGCCTCCAGGGCAGGGACGCGAACCGCCTTACGGGGCTTTCCGGGGAGGGGCGTTCGTCGGCCTCCACCATCCTGACCCTTGCGGCGATGAACGAGCTCCAGAGGGAGGACGACGAGAATAAAAAAATCCTGGGTTTTGTCGATAACCGTCAGGACGCAGCCCTGCAGGCGGGACACTTCAACGACTTCGTCTTTTTGTTGATGCTGCGCTCCGGGCTCTGGGGCGCGCTGGAGAAAAACGGGGGCAGGCTTTCGGAGAACGATTTGGCAGACGCGGTCTTCGAGGCGATGGGGTTCGGATCGGATGACTGGACGATCCGGGCCGCCTATATGCGCGTGCCCGACGCTCACGTCTCGGAGCGGGAGAAGGCCAAGGTGGCGTTGTGCAACGTTCTGGGCTACCGCCTGCTCCACGACCAGAGGAAGGGATGGCGCTACAACTACCCCAACCTGGAGCAGCTGAAGATGATCGAGATCGGCTATGTCAGCCTCGAGGACTTCTGCCGCGACGAGGATGCCTTTGCGCGCTCCGCCCTGAGGAATCTCAGCCCGGACATCCGCCGAACCCTGTACAAAAAGATCTTCGACACCATGCGGCAGCACCTGTGCATCGACTCCGTCTATTTGAACCGGGATAAGATCGAGAGCATCAAACGCAATTCCAGTGAACAGCTGGTGTCGCCCTGGTCTCTGGAGGAGGGGGAGATCACCCAGCCGGCCCGTATCCTCTCCTTTGAAAGGATATCGCGGAAGGGAGGCGGTCAGCCCGATTCGGACTTTATCTTTGCCGGCCCGCGTTCCGCCCTGGTTCGGATGATCAGGGGGGAGGACCCCTGGCGGGGGGAAGGGGGTTCGGAGATAGTAAGCCTGATCCTGGACGCCCTCGAGGCGGCGTCAAAGTACGGCTTCGTGCAGACAATCGCCATCAACAAAGGAAAGCTTGAGGGTTACAGGCTGAAGCCCTCCTGCCTGGAGTGGCGGGTGTGTGCCAGGAGCGATAAAAACGCCAACCCTTACTTCGAGAGCCTCTACCGCAGCACCGCGGAAAGACTTCTGTCGGGCGACAGCGCCGGCCTCTTCAGCCTTGAGGCCCACGAGCATACGGCGCAGGTGGCCCCCGATACCCGCAAATTTTTGGAGTGGCGTTTCCGCTGCGGCCCCGGGGACAAAAAGAATTGGGAGAAGGAAAATCAAGGCAGGACGTTTCTTCCGCTCCCGGTGCTCTACTGTTCTCCGACCATGGAGCTGGGGGTGGATATCTCGGCGCTGAACGTCGTCTATATGAGGAACGTCCCCCCTACGCCGGCCAACTACGCCCAGCGCAGCGGACGGGCCGGGCGTTCCGGGCAGCCCGCGCTGATCCTCACCTACTGCGCGGCGCAGAGCCCGCATGACCAGTGGTACTTCAGGAATCAGACGGAGATTGTGCAGGGGATAGTGCGCCCCCCATCCATCGACCTGACGAATCAGGAGCTCTTTGAGAGCCATCTTCATGCCGTTTGGCTGGCCTCGATGGAATACGGGCTGGGCTTCTCCATCGCCGGTTTGCTCGATTTGGGCGACGCGTCCGGAAAGCATCCGCGCCCCCTTAAATCGGATTTGGCCGAGTGCTGCCGTGCGAAGACGACTCGGGAGAGGGCTCTGGCCGTCGCGCGTCGAATGGCGTCGGCCCTCCGGCCTGAGCTGGAGAGGACCCTGTGGTACAGGCAGGGGGAGGAGGAGCGCGTGATCGAGGACGCCCCGAGGGTGTTCGACAGGGCCTTTGACCGATGGCGCGACCTCCTTGCCGCCACCGAAAGACAAAGGGACCTCGCCCGCGAGATCATGGACAACTACGCCTGTTCGCAGCAGGAAAAGGCGGACGCGAATCAGAGGCACAGAAGCGCCGTCAGCCAGCTGAATCTGCTGACCTCGCAGTCGTCCGGGAAGAACGCGTCCACCTCCGACTTCTACGTCTACCGCTATCTGGCAAACCAGGGCTTCCTGCCGGGCTACAATTTCCCCCGTCTGCCCCTGATGGCGTGGGTTCCCGCCGGTAAAGGCGGACAGGGAGCGGCGGGCGAGGGACGCATGGTGACGCGGCCGCGTTTTCTGGCCTTGTCGGAGTTCGGGCCCCGCAGCTTGATCTACCACGAGGGAAACGCCTTCAGGGTGGTGAGGGCGAAGCTGAACGTGGGAACCGAGGATTCCGTTTCGACGAGCAGCCGGCTGGCCACTGTGTCCGCGCGAATATGCCCTGCTTGCGGTTACTGTCACATCGGCAGCGTCCTGAAGGAAGAACCCATCCAAAATGTCTGCGACCATTGCGGAACCGCTCTGTCCGACGACGGACGCATTGCCGATCTCTACCGCGTGGAGACCGTCGAGACGTTTCCCGTTGAGCGCATCAATGCGAACGACGAGGAGCGGCGGCGGCAGGGCTACGAATTGCAGACGACGTACAGCCACACCCGCGACGCTTTGGAGGCCGATGTCCTCTGTGAAGGGACATCGATCGCCCGACTTTCCTACTCTCCGTCAGCCTGTCTGTGGCGTGTCAACAAGGGGTGGAGGCGACGTAAGAAGAAGGAGCAGTTCGGCTTTTTCATCAATCCCATGAGCGGCTACTGGAACCGGGAGGGCGATCCCGACGACACGGAGGCGGAAAGGACGGGGGAGGACTCCGCCTACGAAAAAGTTCAGCCGCAGCGCATCGTCCCCTTTGTGGAGGATCACAGAAACATCGTGACGCTGACGCCCGAAAAGCCGCTTTCCGAAAGGGCCTTTGCCACCATTCAATCTGCGCTGGCCGTTGGGATGGAACGCTTTTTTCAAATCGAGAACGCCGAGCTTGCGGTCGAACCCCTCCCCAGCGCCTTTGATCGAAAGCTCTTCCTCTTCTACGAGTCCGCCGAGGGCGGCGCCGGCGTCCTGCAGCGTCTGTGCGGCGAGAAGGGGCTCCTCGCCGGGGTGGCCCGAAAGGCCCTCGCGATGATGCACTACGCGGTTCCTGATGGGGCGTTTTCCCCGGAGGAACTGGGCGAGTCGGAATCGGAGACCCTGCCCTGTGTGGCGGGCTGTTACAGCTGCCTTCTGTCGTATTACAACCAACCGGAACACAGGCTGATCGACCGGCACGACTCCGAAGCGCTGGAGTTCCTGGCCGCTCTCGCAAATTCTCAGGTCTTGCCGTGCGTCGTGAGGGGCGGGAAAGAGCCGGTCTCGGAGGAGACGCGCCTCTCCCGGTGGCTGGAGCTGCTGCAAGTCCACGGCGGCAACAGGCCGGACGAGACCTCGAGGGAGATCATGCGGGGCAGGGCGATTGTGGACGCCTGCTACAAGAGCGCCGGAGCCATGATATTTTTTGAAAAGCCTGAGGACGAGGTTCTGGATTACCTGGCGGACAGGGGGCTGCGCGTCGTCGTCTTTCCCGGTGAGGAGCGGGAATGGCTTGAGACGCTGCGCCTCCATCGGGAGATTTTCTTCGCGAGGGATGGGGACGGATGGGGGGAAGATCTGTGAACTTTCACGCGGGCTCTTTGGTGCGTGCTCGAGACAGGGAATGGGTGGTGCTGCCTGGCTCCGAGGGAGACCTGTTAAAGCTGCGTCCGTTTGGAGGTTCCGGCGAGGACACGACGATGCTCTACGCTTCCCTGGAGCTGGAGAGTCCGAAATCCGCGCTCTTCCCTCCTCCGGATCCCCGATGGGCCGGATCCCATGACGGCGCCCGGCTGCTGCGCGATGCTTCGGTGCTGAAGCTTCGCACGGGGGCGGGCCCCTTCCGGTCGCTGGGAAACGTGGCGGTCGAACCCCGCGCCTATCAGCTCGTTCCCCTGATGATGGCCTTGAAGCAGAAGGTTACCCGAATGCTCATCGCTGACGACGTGGGCGTCGGCAAGACGATCGAGGCGGGACTGATCGTCCGGGAGCTGCTGGACAGGGGCGAGATCGCGCGGTGCGCGGTACTCTGCCCGCCCCATCTGGTGGATCAGTGGGTCAGGGAACTTCAGGAACGTTTCAACATCGGGGCGGAGGGCCTCACCGCCTCGAACGCCGCGCGGCTTGAGCGGTCGGTCCCTCATGGGGCGTTGTTCGACCATTACCCCTTCATGGTGGTCAGCCTGGACTACATCAAAACCGACCGGCACAGGGACAACTTCCTGCATAGGGCGCCCGAGTGCGTGGTGGTCGATGAGGCCCACACCTGTACCCTGCGGGGGCGGGGACAGCAGCTTCGCTTCGAGCTTCTGCAGAAGCTCGCCGGCGACGAAACGCGCCACTTGCTCTTGTTGACGGCCACGCCGCATAGCGGGGACGATGACGCCTTTTACAACCTGCTTTCTTTGCTGAACAGGGATTTTTCGGCTCTGAAAGAGGCCGGAGCAAACCGTCAAAGGCTTCGGGAACGGCTTGCGCGGTATTTCGTCCAGCGCCGCAGAAAGGACATCGAGGAGTGGAGGGATCAAAATTTCTTCCCCACGCGTATGACGGCCGAACGGACCTATCGTCTCTCCGGGGCCTGGGAGCGTTTTTTTGAGAACGTGAGGCGCTATTGCGCGTCCCTTGCCGTCCGGGCCGAGGGAGGGCAGGGCGCTCCCCTGATTTGGTTCGCCGTATTGGCGCTTTTGCGGTGTGTCTCCTCCTCTCCGGCCGCGGCGGAAAAAGCTTTGATGACCAAGTTGGAGGGGCTGTCCGCCGCCGAAGACGGCGGGGAGGGCGAGCTGTCGCTCTTTGACGGGGAGCCCGACGGCCTCGCCCCCTCCGATCTTGAGCCCCCCGCGGGGTTCGAGGGCAGCGAGGAGGATAAGCGGCGGCTCCAGCGCCTGATCCGCGAGGCGCGCAGCCTCAAGGGGATGAAGGATCCCAAGTTCACGGCGTTGGCGGAGCACCTGCGTCGTCTGCTCGAGGAGGGGTTCCATCCGGTCGTCTTCTGCCGGTACATCGCCACCGCGAACTATGTGGCGGATCTCCTCCGCCCCCTCTTCCAGGGCGTGGAGATCCGTGCCGTTACCGGAGAGCTCCAGGCGGAGGAGCGCATGGAGCGCGTCGCCGAACTGGCGGAGAGCACGGCGCGTATCCTGGTGGCCACGGACTGTCTCTCGGAGGGCATCAATCTCCAGGATTATTTTAACGCCGTCGTTCACTACGATCTGGCCTGGAACCCCACCCGGCATGAGCAGAGGGAAGGACGCATCGACCGCTTTGGACAGAAGGCGCGAGAGGTGCGCTGTTCCATGATCTACGGGGAGAATAACCCTGTGGATGGGCTGATTTTGAAGGTCATCCTCCGAAAGGCGGAGACGATCCGGCGGGAATTGGGTATTCTGGTTCCGCTCCCGGACGAGGGCGCCCGGGTTCAGCAGGCGTTGGTGAGGGCGGCCATCCTGAAGGGGCTGGGGGAGCAGGGCAAAAAAGAGGGGAAAAAGGGGAAAGAGGGGGCGGAACAGCTGACTTTTGACTTTGGCCCGGAGACCCCGGAGCTCTTGCAGGTCGAGGAACAATGGCAGAATGCCGTGGGGAAGATGAGGGCCAACCGCACGATCTTCGCCCAGCGTTCCCTGAGCCCGGAGGACGTGCTTCCCGAATGGCGTCGGGAACAGCAGGCGCTTGGGGCCCCGGAGGATGTGGAGCGGTTCGTTTGCCGGGCTCTGGCACGGCTGGGAGCGCCCCTGGAGAATAAGGGGGCGGACGGAGTCCGTCGCCTGAACACTGTCGGGCTGCCCCGATCCCTTGTCGAGAGGCTTGAGGCGTACCGTGTTCGCAGTGGCTGTCTTATAGACTTCAGGAGCCCTCCGGCTCCTGACGCCGTACACGTGCATCGGAGCCATCCGATTGCGACCCTGCTGGCCGATGAGCTGCTGGAGGGGGCGTTGGGCGGCGAACCGGGAAAGAGGGAGCTGGCCGCGCGCTGCGCGGTGACCGTCACCCGCGATGTCGAAAGGGTGACGCGTGTGTATGTGCTGCGGCTCCGCCATCAGCTGACGGCGATGCGTCGGGGAAAGACGCACGTCATGATGGCCGAGGAGACGGTGACGCTCGCCTTCGAGGGGGTTCATCCGCCCCGTGAGCTGCCGCCGGAACGCGCGTCGCGGCTTCTGGAGGTCGTCCCCTCCGCGAATGCGGGAGAGAGCCGTATCCGACGTAGCCTCGAGGAGGCTTTGGAATTCTGGGAGGCGGTGCGGGACAGGGTGGAGGCAATAGCCGTCTTGAGAGCTGAGGCGCTGCGCGAGGATCACGTCCGCCTGAAGGACGCCGCCAACGACTCGGGCCGTTATGAGGTCAGCGCCTGTCTGCCCGTCGATCTGCTGGGCGCCTATGTCCTGCTGCCGGACGAGGGGGCGCTCTGATGTCCCGGCGGAGAAACGGCTCCACACCATCCCTCCATCCCCTGGTCTTCGATACGATCCGGCTCGAGGGGGCGCTTTTCACGCCCGACCTCCTCGAAAAGATCTGTCTGGGCGACGGGCCTTTTCAGAGCCGGGAGGATTATGCCGTGCCCAAAGGACTGCAGCTCTCCAGCGAGTACGGTCGTGCCTTCCACATCGCGAAGGCCCAATGGGCGGAGTTCTCCGCGTCCTTCGGCAAGGACGCGGCCGACTCCGGGGTCCGGACCCGCCGCTACGTCCGCGACTTCTTCAGGGACGTCCTGGGATACCCGAATGTCCGTGAGGCCAACGGCCCGATCACACTCTCCGGGATGCGCTATCCCGTCCCCCTCCTGCTCGACGGCATTGACGGCAGGCTGCCCGCGGCGGTCGCCCCCTACGGGAGCGCCCTTGACGCTTTTTCCCGCGACTTCGGCGTCGAGGGAGGAGGCCGGAGGAAGACGCCCTTCCAGATGCTCCAGGAATTTCTGAACGCATGTGAGGCGGCGCGGTGGGGCGTCGCCGTGAACGGGAGGAGCCTTCGCCTCTTGAGGAGCTCCCGTTCCCTGACGCGCCCCTGCTTTCTGGAGTTCGACCTGGAGCGCATCATGGAGGAGGTGCGTTATCCGGACTTCAAGGCCCTGTGGCTCGTCCTCCATTACAGCCGTTCCGGCCTTGCGGACGGGACGTCCCCCGTCTGGGAGCGCTGGCGCGAGAGGGGCAGGGAGGAGGGGGCGCGCGTCCGGGAAAACCTTCGGGACGGCGTGAGCCGGGCGCTCCTCTGTCTGGGCAACGGGTTTCTGTCGCACCCGGACAACGTGGCGCTCCGCGCCGCACTCTCCGTGGGGACGGTCAGCGCGCGGGACTTTTACGCCGAGCTGCTGCGCCTGATCTACCGCATCCTCTTCGTGATCACCCTGGAGGAACGGGAACTGCTCCGGATAAAGGGGGCCTCGGAGGAGTCCCTGAGGATGTACGCCTCCGCTTACTCCTTCAAACGGCTGCGCGACCGCTCCCTGCGGGGTGTTGAATCACACCGGCCCTCGGATCTGTGGTACGCCGTGCGCGTGGTCTTCCGGGGGCTTGCATTTGGTGAGCCGAGGCTTGCCCTTCCGCAGCTGGGGGGCCTGTTTTCGGTGGAGCAATGTCCGCGGCTGGACACGGCCTCCCTCTCCAACAGGGATCTGCTCCTCGCCGTGCGCGGCCTGCGCTGGGCGGAGACCGGCGGCGGCCTGACGCCCGTCGACTACCGCAACATGGGGCCCGAGGAGCTGGGGTCGGTCTACGAGAGCCTGTTGGAGTATGAACCGAAGGTGGAACTCCACGCGCCGGACGGGCGGAAATTTCAGCTCCCCGGTCTGGGGACGGAGGAGGCCTCCGTGGGGAACGCGCGCAAGACCACGGGAAGCTACTACACTCCGGACAGCTTGGTCGGCGCCCTGGTCAAGAGCGCGCTCGAGCCGGTGATGGAGCGCATCGTCCGGGAGAATCCATCTCGTCCCGCGGAAGCTCTGATGGAGATGTCCGTCATCGACCCCTCCTGCGGCAGCGGGCATTTCCTGCTCGCCGCCGCGCGGCGTATTGCGGAGCGCGTCACGGCCCTGAGCTCGGCCGACGGCGCGGTGGGGCCGGAGGCCTACCGCGGGGTGCTCCGGGACGTCGTGGCACGCTGCATCTATGGGGTGGACCTCAATCCCCTTGCCGTGGAGCTGGCGCGTTTCGCCCTGTGGCTGGAGGGGTACGAGCCGGGCCGTTCGCTCGCCTTTGTGGATCACCACATCAAGTGCGGCAACGCGCTGCTGGGCCTTCTGGACGCCGACCCGGTATGCAGGGGGATACCGCAGGACGCCTTCACTCCCCTCTCGGGCGACGACAAGGCGCTCTGCTCAGCCCTGAAAAAGGAGAACAAAGCGGCTCTGAAACGGATCGAGGGGATCGACGGAGGTCAGGGGATGCTCTTCGACGGGCGTCTGTGGCACACCTGGTTCGAGCGGGGACACAGGATCGACGCCATGCCAGACGGCACCCTGGATGAGGTCGAGCGCAAGCGGAGCGAGTACGAGGCGGAACGGGGGCTTCGGCGGATCTCGACGCTTGGGACGGCCGCGAACCTTTACGTTGGAGCCTTCCTTGTCCCTAGGGAGGGGAAGGAAAGACGTTCTCCGACGAGCTCCGCGCTGTACGCGCTTCTGGAGGGAATGCTCGACGAACCGGAGCTGAGCACGCGGATCGAGGCGGCCCGATTGGCCTGTACGGAGGCGAGCGTATTCCACTGGTTCGTCGAGTTCCCGGAGGTCATGGGGGGCGATCAGGGCGGCTTTGACTGCGTGCTGGGCAATCCGCCCTGGGAAGTGTCCCAGCTTTCGGAAGAGGAATTTTTTGCTTCTCGAGACCCTAATATCGCCGCTCTGGCAGGTAATGAAAGGAAAAAAGCTATTGCTGCATTGGAAGATAAAAATCCACCGTTATGGAACGTATATTTGGGCGCTAAAAGGAACTTTGAATCGAGCAATCAATTTTGCAGAAGTACAGAGCGTTTTTCACTGACTGCGACGGGAAAGCTCAACACCTACGCCCTCTTTGCGGAGACGATGAGCCGTATCCTGGCCCCCCGCGGGAGGGCGGGGCTGATCGTCCCCACCGGGATCGCCACGGACGACTCGACAAAAGCATTTTTTTCCGCCCTCGTGCGGTGCGGCCGGCTGGCGAGCCTGTACGACTTTGAGAATCGTGAAAAGATTTTTCCGGGCATCGACAGCAGGATAAAATTCTGTCTCCTGACGATCGGCGCGGCGGAGGGGCAGGGGGAGCAAGATGAGCAAAACGAACAGAACGAACAAAAAAACGCCGAGTTCGCGTTTTTTCTGACGGATGCGGGGCAGCTGGAGGAGCGTGATCGGCGCTTTGCGCTGACGGGTCGGGACTTTGCGGCGATCAACCCCAACACGGGAACCTGCCCCGTCTTCCGCAGCCGGAGGGACGCCGCGCTGACGCGCGCCGTCTACGCGCGCGTGCCCGTACTGATTCGCGAGGCGCGGGACGGCGAGCCGGAGGCCAACCCCTGGGGCGTCGTTTTACGGCAGGGCTTATTCAATATGACAAGCGACAGCCACCTCTTTGAGCCCAGCGGCGGGCCGGGATTCCTGCCCCTGTACGAGGCGAAGATGATCCATCAGTTCGACCATCGCTGGGCGGGCTATGTTGCCGAGGTCGGAGAGCCCGTGTGCTGCGATGTGCCCGAGGAGCGGAAGAACGACCCCGGCTTTGCTGTGATCCCGCGGTATTGGGTGAGCGAGCGGGAGGTGCTGGAGCGCCTGGCCCGGGCGACCGGCCTCGACCCCGAGGCCGACGACGCGGAACTGCGGGCCCGCTGCCCCCGCTGGCTGATGGGCTGGCGGGATATATGCCGCGCGACCGACGAACGCACGGTCATCGCGTCGGTGCTGCCGAGGGCGGGGGTGGGTGACACCCTGTTGTTAATGTTTCCTGGTCATTATCGCCACTTTTTGTATGCAGGATTGTTGGCAGATCAAAACAGTCTGGTTCACGATTTTATTGCAAGACAAAAAATAGGCGGAACGCATTTAAAATATCACGTAAAAAAGCAGATATGCGTCCTTCCCCCCGACGCCTACACGTCGTCCGACGTGGCGTTCATCCTGCCTCGGGTGCTGGAGCTGACCTACACATCGCACGCCCTGCGCCCCTGGGCGGAGGACATCTGCCCGGAGTACTCCGGGGGGCCGTTCCCGTTCGACCCCGATCGGCGCGCTGTCCTGCGCGCGGAACTGGACGCGTATTACGCCCGGCTTTACAGGCTTACGCGCGACGATCTGCGCTACATCCTCGACCCCCATGACGTCATGGGGCCGGACTATCCATCCGAGACCTTCCGGGTTCTGCGGGACGGCGAGCTGGCGCGCTTCGGGGAGTACCGGACGCGGCGTCTGGTTCTTGAGTCCTGGGACAGGCTGAATAGCTGACAGCAGTCCGAGCCTCACGCCGTGTGCGCCCGCCAGGCCAGGGCGTCGCAGTGCCACGGGCTGCCCCCGGCTGCCCCCGACGGAGACGTGCGGTAATTCTCTGTTCCCGAATTCACAGCGATGCGTTACAATTTTCTACATCATAGCTGTCTGAATAGCTTCGGATCTGAGGACAAAAGCGGCGAGTAAAACTTGAAGACAACTACGAGGTGCTGCTATGCTGACTACGGATGGAAATCTGCCTCATTGGGGCGGCAACGGCGTACTGCCGCCGGTCTGGCCGGGGGAATCGGGTGGCAGTCCAAGGCGCTCCCCTTATCGAGTGACTCTGACGGAGTTTACAGAGCGGTTTGCGGCGTCCCCGGAACGGACAGCGATTTTGGGTGGTCTGCTGTGCTTTCGCAAAAAATTACATGAACTGGACATGGTCTCCGGATTTCAGTGGTTGGACGGCAGTTTTTTGGAGCGGATTGAGCTTCTGGAATGCCGCCCTCCGCGAGATCTGGATGTTGTGACGTTTTTCGATATGCCGAGCGGGGAGAATCAAAAGTCGCTGGCTCAAAAGGCTGCGCAGCTTTTTGAGCCCGGATTTCTGAAAAAGACCTATGCCGTTGACGGTTACTTCTGTGAGTTGGGGGGCCCTGTCGATGCGTACCAGATTCGTCGCATCGCCTATTGGTACAGTATGTGGTCGCATCGTCGTGACGGCCTCTGGAAAGGGTTTGTCCAGGTTGACCTGGACCCGTCCCAAGACGGTCTTGCGCAAAAGATTTTGACTGCAAACGGAGGTGTGCGGCATGAATGACCAGCGCCTTTCCGTCGTCTCCGAGATCCATGAGTTGGAAGAACTGCTCGGTGCGATTCCTGAGGGAAACGTGATTGAGCGGATGAGCCTGGAGGCGCGTCTGCAAGCCTCCAGGGAACTTTTGGACGGCTTGCCGCAGGAAAGCGAGGTCCCCAAGGCCCGGCTCACCTTCAGAGGAAGACCGGTCCTTGGCCAGTACGGCATAACCGCGGACTTTGGGGCAAGGGCTGTGGGCGCTTTTTCGGACGCGTTTGCCACGATTGCGGCGGGGTTGACCGAGGGGCTGCAGGCTATGGGGCCGATCCCCAATCGGGACCGCAATCAGCTGTTGCTCACCGGCACCGCCGTCGGCTCGTTCGGCTTTGAATTTTCGCTTCCCATGTGCCAGGAAACGCTGTTTCCCGATTGTGAAAATGCCAGGGAAGCCATGCTAAAAATCGAAGAGCTTTTTCGGCTCTCGGCGGAGGGCAGCGACGACGATATTGCCGAGGTGATCGCTGAGGTCCACCCCAGGGCCGTTAAAAAAGTGTTCGAGTTTCTTGACCTTCTGGTTCAGCAGCAGGCTTGGTGCGGTTTGGAGTTCGGCAGCCGGAGCTTTCGCTATGAGAATTGCGAGCAGCTCAGGAAATCGTCCTTCCGGCTGAGGGACGAGAATATCCAGGAACGAGAGGAAAGCTGCCGGGGAGAGTTTCAAGGCGTCCTCCCCGCGGGAAGAACGTTTGAATTCCTGTTGCGCGATCAGGAGGGGCTGATCCGCGGAAAAATCGATGAGACTGCCGGCGACCCCGATATTTTGAATCGCCGATGGCTCCATACCCCGGTGATCCTGACCCTGAAGGTCATGCAGGTGGGACAGGGACAACCGCGGTTCACCTTGATGTCCCTGGACGACGTAACGGCTGACGACTCTGCAGCGCTGTGAACGGAACAAGATTTGCCTGAGGTGGGCCGCATCGGGCCTCAATTCTGTTTTTCTGCCCCGCGGTCGGCCCCTCACGCCGTGTGCACCCGCCAGGCCAGGGCGTCGCAGTGCCACGGGCTGCCTCCGGCGGAGACGTGCGCCTCCACGGCGTCGGGCGTGCCCGCTGGGATGGGGACGACGAGGCGCGTCACGCCCAGGGGGGCGAAGAGCCCGTTCAGTGCGGGCAGGCCGGGCCCCTGCAGGAAGCAGCCTTTTTTGTTGCGGAGCGTCTCCGTTACGGAGAACAGCCAGCGGTCGCGCAGGGACTCGGGAGTGAGCCAGACCCACTCCGCCTCCTCCGCGCCGCGCGGAAAATCCTCCTGGGGGAAGCAGTCCGGGCCCTTGCCCCGGTCGTCGAACACGGCAACGCGCCAGCCCCAGTCGCGCATGAAGGGGAGCAGGTCCCGGTCCAGCCCCAGGACGGCCACCCGGTCGCCGCGGGCGCAGGTCATGACGAGGTCCAGGGGAAAGCCGTCCTCGGGAAAGGGAAAGAGCGCGGCGCAGGCCGCCGTCGCCGCCGCGAACTCCTGGGGGAACGGGGAGACGAGCAACCGGGCCAGATGGGCCAGTCCGGTCCCGATGAGCTCCCCCGTGTGGGCTGGTCGGGCCGTGTGGGCCTCCTTCGTGGAGTCGGGGACGAAGCCGACGCCCCACCGCCCGTCCTCGGCCAGGACGTAGCTGGCGTGCCACCCCATAATCAGGCGCATGACGGCGGAATCCCCCGCCCGGGGCACAGCGGCTGCGACGTTCTCGAAGAAACTCAATGGGATTCCCCCTCTCCGCCTTTTCGTTATCTTACTTCTCGTTATCTTATCACCTTCTCCCGCTTTTTTCGCTCGCCGCTGCGGCGCTTGAATCGATGTTAAAATGGAGAAAAAGGAGAATGAGGGTGAGGGTGAGGTGCGGATGGACGCGGAGCGCTTGAGGAAAATGGAGCGGATGGCGACGACGACTCGGAAGAGCGTCGCATAAGCAGGCTCTGTCTTCGTGCCGGGCAGCGAGGGTGGCTTGAGGAACGGGAAGAACGGCCCATTCTGGGGTTGCAGCAACTACCCGACGTGCCGTGCACCCGCAGACGACGACAGCGAAAAACCTGTGTTCTCAGGCAGTGATACAATCTCATCGAAAGGGGGATAGGCTTTATGTTTCAATCTACAATGCCAGAAGCTCGGCGTAAGGAAATTGGAAGACAGGTTGCAGATGCAATGAAATTTGGTAATAAGGATCTCGCAATAAAGCTTTCAATGCAAATTCCTTTAGACTTGCCAACAGCGAGGGTTCTCAAAGCAGATTGGGGAGTAGAACGCCTGAAAAAATTTGGATTCAACCTTGATGACGTGGTAGCAGCCTATGGAAAAGAATGGCTTGAACAGTAGAAATGAAAGAGAAGCTACCTTAGCAAAATTAGCTTCGGCCTTCAGAAGTATTGCTTCATCGGAGGATCGAAGCGGTTACAACGCGGCATTAAAGGAGCTTGCGTCCGTGCTGTTCGAGGCATCGCGGGACGGAAATGCTCTCCACGCCCTCAAGCTGGAACGCCAGTGTATCGCAGTCGAGCAGTACCTGAAGGAGACGGATTCCGATATCCTGGACAAGCAGCTTTCGCGGAGCGGAGAAGCGGAGCTGTCCCTGAAGCTCGTTCAGGACCCGAAAGCCTACCGAGAACACGTAGAGAGCATCTTTCCCAACGGAATCCGAGGCATTCCGCAGGGCGATGGCATGTATACCTTTGTCAACGGTCAGATATCCTATCTGGGCGTTGGGAAACGGTACTTTCCGGAACAAGAGGATGCCCGAACGGAATACTATGCCGCTCGGCAGGCGAATCTGAGAGCCGGACTCGAACACTTCCAGGAGCTCCAGCGCGAGGCGCTTTTCCCGGATGCGGTAAAGCTGGAGAAGGAAATCCAGGAACTCAAACTCATTGAGGCGCCGAAGATTTTTGTCGAACCGCGCAAGGATGGTCAGACATACAAAGGCGAGATCATCCACGTGAACGAGGAGCGTGGCTACTGCGTCCAGAAGATCGGTAGCGGCCTGTACGTCCACAGACTGGACAGGCTGGATGTTCCCCCGGAGCGTGGTCAAAACCTGAAGATCGCTTATGCCAAGGACGGCAGCACGGCACGTGTCGAGCTCCTGGCACAAAAGAACAGAAAAACGCTGCACAGATAGCCTGTTGGGCAAGGTGGAAAGGGGCGGGTTTCGTGAAGAAGCTGCGAACGAGAAACGTGGTTATTGTTGTCCTGGTGCTGGGCATTCTGGCTGTCGGAGCGTATTTTCTGGTAGGCAGCGGCTTGTTCCTTGACGCACCGGCTGCCGCCTCAATGGCGCCGGAGGAGCTCGCCGCTGAGAATAAAGCGCTCATGAAGCAATTCCAGGAGGCTGGAAAATCGATTGGAGGAATGGCAGTTCTTGGAAGGGATAAGGTGGCTTTGGAATGGCTTGAAAAGTACGCTCCTGACGGGCATCCTACGCCATTGCCGGACGACCCAAAGGCTGCCAATGAGGGATTGAAGAGGCGCATTGCCGATGCCAAGGCGATTTTTGAGGCAATGCAGGCCTCTGAAAAGCGCGAAAATCCATGGTTGAGGCAGTATTACGGCGAGGAAAACGAACAGACGCTGAAGAAGCTCGGCATCAAAAGCTTGAAGGTTAAAAAAGCACAAGACGACGAAATCAAAAAGTTCCTGAAGCCTGCGAGAACAACGGCAAAAGCCTTAAAAGGCTTCCTCTCGAAGCATCGTCATGAAATCGCTCAGGACAAGGGTTACAATCTTGCTTCGGTCCTGGACACCCCTGAGCATATCCTGGGTGTGGTGAAGCCGTACCTCGAGGAAGAGGTGGACTGCAGCGACAGCCGTTTTTCGTTCCACGGCGACAACAAAGAGTGGTGGGTGGGCTATAAGCTTAACGGCCTGTCCGACGAGCTTCGCCAGAAGATCGCTGAGGATCGGACCAGCCTGTATCGTGACCTGTACAAGGCCCCTGACAAGGGCAAGAGCCTTATGAATGACGACGCGCTCTATGATGGCGGAGACATCGTGTTCCTGAACGTGAATTCTATCCTCTTGTAATGCGGTGAATTGCAGCGTTAACTTTTCTTATCGGGGCGGCGCTTGCCGCCCTGTTCTGTTCCGGCCTGCTGGTCTGAATACGACTTCCGCTTTTTTCGCTCGCCGCTGCGGCGCTTGAATCGATGTTAAAATGAGGAAAAGGGATAATGAGGGAGATGTGTGGATGGACGCGGAGCGCCTGAGGAATGACGAGGAGGCCGGAGCTGAGGTGGAGCCTCTGGAGCGGCAGTGGCATGAGCCGCTGTACCGTTACGCGGAGCTGCTCTCGGGCT